>JABLXV010000057.1 GCA_013177895.1 Brevinematales bacterium
TCGATATCCTTCACAAAGTACGGCTCGGTTATCCCCAGAGCCATCTCGAATAGTTTATTTTGCATGGATTATTATATTTTATCCATTCATATTTCTCATCTTTACCCACTCGTTTTTAGAAAGAACCATGATTATCGACCTTATCCCAGCGAAAGAATTATCACACTAAAACTATATAATGCAGAGAACTGAAGTAAAAGTAAATCTTAAATAACCTTTACCATTCCCATACGCCCGCCGCGCACGCGCCGAGGTACTGCTTGGGGCATTTCCCGTCCGATAAGAGCTTCTCATACCGCGCCACAAATTCGCCTATCGGGTAATATCCCGCCGCGAAATAGACCCGGTCCGGCGCGGGTATCCTGCCGTCGGACTCCGCCATAATGAGGCGTTTAATAAATTCATTTATCTCCCACTCCGATCCGGCATATGCCCCGAAATACTGCGGGTCGAGCGCACCCGCGCTTTCCGCCTCGGAAATACGCTTCTCGAACTCCTTGAGCCCGCTCTTCGACGCGGCGTACCACCCGTGATAGATGAACGCTACCGTCCCGGCGGAGTTGATCTCCTCGAGGCGTTTGACGAATAGGCCGGCGGGCTGGGACGATCCCGCGTATAGGCCGTAGAACACCTCGGGTATCCTGCCGTTATTTTTCGCCTCAGAGAGACGCCCCGAGAGCGTCGGGCGGAACATCCCGCACCCAGATAGTAATAATATCAGGAAAATTCCCGCTATTTTAATCAACGGGGCGCGAAGTATTTTCATAGAATTATCAGAATAAGTTTTGTTTATTTCAACGAACATCCTTAAAATGGATTGCCTCGCGAATCCCAGCGGATTCTCTCGCAATGACACACAGGTTTTTTCAATAATAGGATTCCCCGATATAATTTTCATAACGCCTCCCGTCACCCGTTCGTCCATTTGACGCTGTAGATGATATATTCCTTATTCGTCAGTTTCTGGAACACCGGCTGGATTCCCCCGAGCGGTATGCTGATCTTATTAAGCTGGTTCACTATCTCGGCCGCCTTCTTCTCCTTAGCGAACTCGGGCACGAAGGTCGACGTATTCCTGATGAGCGGGATAATAAAATATTCGGCGGTGATCTTCTGCGCCTGCTTCGTCACCTTGACCTTGCCGATCATCGTCTGCACAGTCGCCGCGTACTTCTGGTCGAAGAGGAGATTCCCCATACTGTAGAATATCACCCCGTTGGCGCGCTTCTCGATCCCCTCGAGGATATGCGGGTGATGCCCGATAATCAGGTCCGCCCCCGCGTCGATAATCGCCCTGTAGTTCGTGAGCACCCGCGGGATAGGTATCTCGAAATACTCCTCGCCGTCATGGAGAGCGACGATCAGGAAATCCACCTGCGGGCGGAGGGCCTTGAGTATCGGGAGGATATTGCTGAGCTGGATCGGCGCGGTTCCGCCGCGTTTCGGGGTCGCGTCCATCAGGTCGAGGGGGCCGTTCAGCCCGAACGAGAGGAATCCGATCTTGATGCCGTTCTTCTCCAGTATGACCGGTTGGGACGCCTGCGCGAGGTTGGTTCCCGCGCCGGTAAACGCTATCCCCGCTTTGGTCAGGATTTCCCGAGTATCGAGGATCGCGCCGACGCCGTAGTCCATCATATGATTGTTCGCGAGCGCGACGATATTTATCCCGGCGTTGGAAAGAACCTCCGCCTTATCGGGGCTCGCGCGGAACACGAACGGTTTATCGTAGGGAGTCCCACCGGACGAGATGGGGGTTTCGAGATTGACGATGAAGAAGTCCGAGCCCGCCGCCGCGATACGCACGTCACGGAACAGGTCGCCCCCGTTTTTCAGTCCGGGCAATAACCGCCTGTCGAAGAACGTATCCCCGGCGAACGCGATGACGATCGATGTCGCCCCCGGTGAGGTTTTCCCTCCGCATCCTTCGAGCGATAAAAACAGCGTTAATAATAGAAGAGTTGCAAGGCGAGCCTTCATCGGTATGTCCTTATTTTGGGATCTTCTTGAAAAATTCCATGATTTCGGAGTAAATCACTTCGCCGGTATCGTCGAGCAGTACCAGCAGGTGCTGTTTATGCTCCGTATTGCCGAGGTCGAACGTATGCACCTGCTTTATCTTCGACGAAATATGCGATCCGATATAACCGAGGTTCTTGTAGTTCACGACCTTATCCCCGACAGCCTGCGCCATATAGACAGGAATAGAAATCTTCCAGAGGTCGTCCTTGATCCGTTTCAGCCCGATCTTAATCGATTGAATCTGCGCGGGGAACACCCCGTTATACCCGACCCACCGCGCGACATCCGCCCCGCCCTCACCGTAGATCGAATAATCCCCGTCTATCTCGTTCGTGAAAAGCGAGACGATACGGCAGACATACGCCGCCGGATGCATGACCACCCCGGATTCAAAAAGACTGTTGATGAACACCGGGGCGGAGATGACCGCAATCGCCGTAGGAGCGAGCGCGGGGGTCTTCGCGGCCTCGAAGTTCTCCGCGAGCTTCAGCGCGAGCGACCCGCCCATCGACATCCCGACGATATAGAATTCCTTATAATTCTTGCGGTACTTCAGGTAGATTTCCTGGATATAACGGCACCATCCCGAAAAGGTCTGGCCGTACATATCCGGCGGCGTAGTCCCCATTCCCGGGAGAAGCGGAACCATCACGTCGTACTTGGACTTGACCGCGAGTTCGGCATAGTCCCTGAATGTCGCGGGAGTCCCGGCGAACCCGTGGATGAAAAGTATCGCTTTCTTATTGCCCTGTATCGAATAAATCGGGGCGGCGCGCTCGTCCATCAGTTTCTTCGGGTCGGATTCCCGGTACTGGTTCGATTCCCAGTACAGGAACGGCGCCTCGTTATAGGCGATAATCCCGGATATCAGGCCTGCCGCAATCAGCATCCAGAACATGACCCGGCCCAGTACGTTTTGCCCCCGTTCGTTATCCTTCATACCGTCATCCGCGAGATTTTCAAATATTATAAGAGTTTTCCGCCGAAAAGTCCACCGGGGAAAGGATTGTATCCGTAATTGATATTAGATTAGATCCCGTAAAATAATCCAATATATTCTTGAATACATACAATTTATTTGACATAATCAGCGCCTCATTTTAATTTAGAGTGCGGATGATACAAAATATTATTATAAGGGGTAAATTACGAAAAGAATAGCGTATATTATTATCCCGTTACTGCTGTCGTGCTCATGCACTCTGTTCCAGGAACTCGTCGAACCCGCAGATATAAGCAATATTATTATCCGGATGAACGATAAAACCGCCCCTTCATTAGAAATACTTGCGCCAACCAATTATCAGGAGGTCGGTAAAATATTCGAGATTTCCGGTAAAGTTGCGGATAACGAATCTGGTGTTAAGGCGGTTTATATTAAGACAGACAACGGGGCATTTAAACCGGGACAAGTCTCATTAAAGCACTGGAATATCCCGATTACCAACCTATCCCTTGGCTACCATACGAATTATATTTATGCCGAGGATCAAGCCGGTAATAAAAGCCCGGTTCTTTCGGTTATCATCCTTCGGTCGTACATCCCGTCGGTTTCGATAAAATCGCCCCCTTACGGATATTCCACTCAATATTCGAATATTACAATTTCAGGTGTAGCGGAAATGGAACTGCCCTATAGTCTTACCAAGGTACAGATACAGGTGAACGGCGGGATATGGTACAATACCGACGGGACGACGGTTTGGTCGAAAGAATTTATCCTCACTAACGGAACGAACTCGTTTATTGCACGTGCGATCGGCAGTAATAACCGTACCAATGAAACATCGCCGTATTTAATATTCTATCAATATCCGGAAAAACTATACCCGTCCGATGCGACGGTAAATGCAGATTTCGGAGGGAGTCTCGCGATATCGGCAGACGGAGATACCATTGTCGTGGGAGCCTCCTCCTCCTACGGAATCATCGCCGGTTCCGGGGCGGCCTATGTCTATCACTGGAACGGGTCGGCATGGGAAACCGACAAACTTTTTGCCATGGACGGGGCAACCAATTTTAAGTTTGGTTGCAGTGTAGCGGTCTCCTCAAACGGCGAGACGATAATCGTCGGGTCATATCGAAACTCAAATCAATGTTCTACATGCGGGGCGGTCTATCTTTTCCATTGGAGCGGGACGGAGTGGGAAACCAATAAATTCATCCCCGCCGATGGCGAAGTGTACGATCAATTCGGATACAGCGTAGCCCTTTCGGCAGACGGAAATAAAATAGCCGTCGGGGCTTACGGCGACGACGATAACGGATCTTCTTCCGGCTCGGTATATCTATTCAAATGGAACGCAACGGGCTGGTTAACGAATAAAATCGTCCCCTCCGACGGTGGGGCGAATTATGAATTCGGTTTCAGCGTAGCCCTGTCGGCTGACGGGAATACTTTAGCGGTAGGCACTCCTCACGATTGCGATCCCATAGCTTTGGCAGGTTCGGTCTATCGTTTTTATTGGAACGGTTTCGTTTGGCTGACAAATAAGTTCCTTGTGGCGGACGCAGGGGTTCTCGATCGATTCGGCTACTCTGTCGCGGTATCCGCCGATGGAAATACCATTGTTTCGAGCGTATATAAAAAGAACAAAGTATACCGGTTATGCTGGAACGGAGCGGGGTGGGAAAGCGTAGAACTTTCCCCGTTAGATGCGGTAAACGAGGACTACTTCGGATACAAGGTTTCAGTATCGGCGGACGGTAATACCATTGTCGGGAGTTCTTTCTATAACGATGGGATTGCAACGAATTCCGGCGCGGTTTATGCTTTTCATTGGAACGGGTCGTTTTGGTTGACCAACAAATTCACCCCCTTGGACGGCGCATCAGACGATTATTTCGGAGCGAGCGTCGCGATATCGGCGGACGGGATAAAAATCGCAGGGGCGGCTATGGGTGACGACGATATGGGTGCGGAAACGGGCTCGCTTTATATCTATACCCAGTATGCATGGTGAAACACAGTAACGGTATTATCTATTCCCATACCATAAAAAACCCCCGCCGTAAAAATTCACCGGAGGGGGTTTATTTTGGAGTGTATTTTTCTATAGCAGGAAATTAATGTTAAAACTCACCCTGAGCTTATTATAATTATTAATCACTTCGCTCGAAAGCCCGGAGAAAATAACCGGTATCTCCAGCTTCACGGTAGGGTCGATAAATATATCGGTCTTCAATCCGGCAAGGTACACCGTTTCGCTCTTCGCGATATCGGTAAGAGCGATGAAATCCACCCTTCCCATCAGCGTCAACGACCATTCCAGCGAAATATCGTAATTCAGCTCCAGAAACACCGTGTGCACTATTGCGTTATTATAGGTATAGAGCATATTGGTGGTGGAGAATACGGTCAACCCGCTCCGGGAGGACATATAGTCCGAGAACGTGTACCCGAGCTTGATGTCGGTATTATAGTCAGGGACAAGGATAAACGCCGCGGTCGCGCCGACCGTATTATTCCCGAGGGGCGCCGACGGTATCACTTCGGTATAAGTCCGTAATCCTCCGTTGACACTGATATCGGCCAACAGGAAATCGGTAATATCCATGAACGCGTTCACCTTCACGTCGTGATTGATATAAGTTTCGTTGGTGGCGCCCGAAAGCGAGCTCTGCGAACGGAGTTCGTATGTCACCCCGCCGGTTAACCCCGGGGTCAGGTCGCCCTTCAATTCGGCCAATGCATTCACCGCGCCGAATACATTCATATAGTACTGGTAGGAGCCGATGGCCTTGATGATACTATAGATGTTCGGTTTGATAATCAGGCCGGCCGCGGCTTTCCCGTCGAGCGACATATAGTACTGGTTGAGCTCGCCGTAGATATCCAGACCGCCGTAGAACTGTAACGGTTCCTCGCCGAATATGCCCTCGCTCTGGATATTTACCATACCAAGTATCCCGGGGATAGCGTCCGGGTCGGAGAAAAGGTTGGAATCATACCCTGCGCCGACTCCCGCCTTAAAGAAAAACGATTCACCCCATAATCCGTTGATTCCTATAAGCAACCCGAGTAATACCCCGGTATAAAGCACTTTTCTCTTCATTTTGGTCCTCCTATTTCTTACCCAAATCATAGAAAATAACTTTTAACGATTTCCCCTTGAGAAGCCCGCTCTTAATCAGGCCGACTATTTCTGACGGGGATTTCTTGATATCCGCCGATTTCAGGATAACGTTTTTTACCTGATCGAGGTCGCCCTGCCCCGACTGTCCGGTCTTTACCATCAGGTAAATCGTCTGGTAATTCTCCGATACAGGTATCCCTTTGGAATTCAGAAAAAACATCAGCTCATAGACTGTTTTTACCTGAGTTTTCGGCATCTTTTTCTCCTTCAGCTCCCGGAACAGAGCTTCCATCTGTGAAACATTGATCATCTGCCCGAGGTAATAGGCGTACTTTTTCATCTCGGAGTCGCTTGCGAACGGGATATCGAGACCCCCGATCTCCGCAACCAGTTTTATCTTCTTCATCAGTTCGATCGACGAATCGTAGAAGGAGTACTTTTTCAGTTTCGCTTCCTTCAGCGTATCGAGCATTTCCTTGAGCTCGACTTTTTTCTCGAGCCCATCCCTGACTATCGCCTCGACCACCGCCGTTTCCGACGGGGAAAGCCCCCATCCGTTAAGAACGGGGGCTAATTCCGCCTGGTATGCGTTAACCGAACTAATGAAGAGAAGTATTAAAGGAATTGTTATTCCTATTTTTCGCATCATTCTGCTATCCTAATGTTTGGGAATAACCGGAACAATTTTCTTCATATCCTGCAGGGACGCCCATTTGTACTGGTAACGGTACTGGTACTTGTTCATCGCGCCGTCGCCGCTCGAGCCTTTTTCCTGGAGCTTAGTTTTCAGCATCGCCTGTGTCTGAAGCTTCACTTTTTCCTGGTTCTTTACCGTGTCGCCGCTATTCTTGCTTTTCATCTGCTGGGCGACCATTTTCTGCACCATACTCATCATCATCACCTGCTTCTCATGCGCGGTACCGGTTACCGCTCCGCAGTTCTTCGAGTAAGCCTCGCCAACAGCAAGCGCGGTATCTGCGTCTTTCACATTACCGTTCTTCTTCATATAACGGTACATGAATTGGAGTGTTTCCTTATACTGATTCTCGTTTTTCGCCTGCAATTTTAACTGGTTCATCACCTTGAGCGCGGTAACCTCGCCCATATTCTGCGAAAGCGCCGCGGTAAGCTGAATTTCTTCCTGAGTAGTCGCCTTAAACTGCTCGGATTCAACTGCCGCATCCTGAGCGTAAACCATTCCGGCGATAAAAACCGCCATTACTACCGTCAATAACTGTTTCATATGTTTCCTCCTAAACTACTTTGTTACAGGGACATAATTCCTACTTCGTTCCCTTGTTCGTCCTTTACCTTGTACTCAGCCTGACCCGCGGTATATATCACATCGTCGACAATAAACTGATACTCGAAAACTCCCTTCCCTTCGACCGTGATCTCCGCCGACCAGACATCGTTCTTCACATCGTGCTTCATCGCGATCCGTTCGTCCCATCCGTTAAAACTGCCCGCCACCTCGACCTTCTGCTCGCCGTGGAATGCGTATATCAGGACTATTTTCGTACTGTTATGGGACAGAACTCCGAACCACACGGTAAACGTCACCGCCAAAGCCATGACCACCCCGGCTGCGTAACGCATGATATTCCTGATAAGTACCCGCGCCGCCACCCGTTTCCTGATCACATCCATCGTTCTCCGGTCGAGCCCTTCCGGTACCAGAACTGTCAGACGTATATCTCCCGTGTTATCCTTTTTCATCGTGTCCCTCCATCATCTCAAAAATCCGTTTGCGGATACGGTGCAGTTTGACTTTCACGTTCGCTTCGCTCAATCCCGTAATCTCCGCGATCTCCTCGATCCCCGTCGCCTCCATGTAACGGAGGATAATCAACTGTCTTTCGTCATCCGGGAGGCTTTCCATCGCCTGTAAAAGCGCCATCTTGTCTTCCCGGGTGAAATCCTCTCTTCCCTCTACCTGAATATCGTCGATAAACTCTACCGCAATCTCCACCGCCCGGCGTTTCCGCTTACGGATAAACGTGTAAACCGTGTTCAGGGTGATGGTGTACAGCCATGTAAAAAACTTCCGTTCGCTGTCGTAGCTCTTCAGGTTCATAAACACCTTGTAAAACACGTCCTGAAAAACATCCTCCGTATCTTCGCGGTTCCTGAGATTGAGGAAAATAATCCCATAGATGCGGTCACGGTAAATTTTTACAATCCGTTCGAAGGCCTGATAATCACCCTGTTTTGCCAGAGTCAGATAGTACTTTTCTTCATCCATATGCATCCCGGATTTTCGTTTTCCTCGACTATATATACTCACACAGTCCCATTAGGTTACACGTAGTAAAAATATTCGCAGGGTTATCTTACCATAAACCCCGGAAAAGTCCAAATAACCCGCATCGGCAGGTTTTTTCCAAAGTATTGCGATAATGATATTTGATATCGTCATCCGGCAGCTATTGCGTAATATCAGAATGCATGTTAAAATTTCTACCTGAGACGGATATGAACTCTCAAATGGGCGGTGTATAATTAAGGGGAGTTCTAATAACTCTCCCAAAGATACCAAATTCACCTGTTCTTTCTTTCTGCGAACCCAGAAAGAAAGAACAAAAGAAAGAGGTTCCCCGCCGGATACCGCTTTGTAGTTTATGGGCGCGAAACGGGAAACGCCGCAACTCGCTTCAAGCTCTGAAATCAATTAAAACAGGTCGGCTCGAACAGCGGCGTTTCTACCCGTTTCGCTTAGAAAAAGTCGCGGCATAGCTGCGGGGTATAAACAGCCGAAAAGCATAACTTCATAGTAGAAATACAATTTGCTGTTCAATCCGCGTACTGTAAAGCGATTTTTACTACCGTGAAATCCCGAAAAGGCGCTTGTTCGAGCATGCCTATCCTGCGCTTTTATTTGGGCATTCTTGCGAGTTAAGCCTTTACGGGATTTTCCGGCTCTTCTCCTGAGCTTTATCTGCGCGGCGGCTCGCTTGTCCCGCATTCTTGTGCGGGGTTCTTTGCTTCATTTCTTTCTGGCCGGTCAGAAAGAAATGAAGATTGTCTTTTAAAAGGCTTTTAAGAACTATTCTAAGTTTTTAGAACCGCCCTTAATTGTGTCTGAAAGGACACATAATGTTAAGTGGAATAAAGAATAAGAACGAATTTTATTCATGTCATAGGCAAAAAAACACTGTTCAATGCGGGGGGCAAAGAAGGAATAATTGCTCTTTTTTGTCTCTGCGAGAAGCGAAACGGCGAAGCAGTCTGTATAACTCATTTTAGCATATAGTCACTTCTAATAACCCTCTTTTCAATAGGATTATCAAGGAAAAGAGGACAAGGAAGTGACCATTGGGCGTCTTTTAACGATATATCATTAATAATGTTATAAATGTTAATAGTTTTTAGAACCGCCCTATAAAATAGATGCTACTACCGGGTTTTATAAAGTTTTATAGCGCGGCATTGCATGGGGAAATCGTACTTCGGGGGAAGGAGAACGCGGTCGCTATCTACGGTCTCAGGGTCATATCGCGGGCTGACAACTGATAAAAATGCTATTGCCGCGCGGGGTAGTTACTCCACGCTCAGGTAATTGATATGTTCCAGATCGAGCTTTTTATTGAACTCGGCAAGATTCACCCCTTTTTTGGCGGCAATCCCCTCGATCTTTTTACCCGAATCCATCAGTTTCTGTTTCAACTGAGTCCGCTGGAGCTCGGTCACTTTTTTATCCATCTCCATCCCGAACTGGATATTATTGATCGCGCGTTCGATACGGTCATACTCCGCGAGTGCTTCTTTCGTAAACGCGCCCTTTTCGAGGTACTGGTCCATCAGCACGGAAATATTCTTCTCGGAATCCGCGATCAGGGCGTCGATACCCTTGGGCTGACTCCCCCCGCACGCGGAAATAAATAAAAACATGGCGAATATGCCGAAAACCTTTTTCATATCATCCTCCCGTTCATAACGGTATATTTTAACCACTCCACGCGAAAATCGCAAGTGCAGCGCACTGCCGCGCAGGCTAAACCCGATTTCAGCCATAAACCGCGGCTGAGTTAATCCCCTCAAATCGCCGGAGAATTACGGCTATCGTCATGCTGAGCGCTTGTCCCGACTTCACCGTCGGGATGTCGAAGTATGAGCGCATGCTTTATTGCATAGTTCGGCAGGCTCACTATGACAATTACCCTTCCATTAAGGGTTATTGGTTTATCAAAGCATTCAGCTTGATAACGGGTTTGGGGACACTATGATGTCTATTATATTTATTTACATGCTTCATCGCAGGCTCAACGCACGACTTACCGGAAGTTTACTGCAACAGGATAATAATACGTACCGGCTTAGACCTCCATGTCGCGCCCGGTACTTCTCCCGTCCATGGGAGTCGCAGTACCGGCAATGGCATCGATGTTCTTTCTTCGTCGCAGGCTCAACACTTCATACCAGTTCATCTTGTTGTAATGGGTCTAGGCTACGCAGTAGTTGATATTTCGGGGGGGGTCTTTTATAATATTACACTATTTATACGGAGTCATCACATGTCCGAAGTGTCCCAAAACATCACCGACGAGCGGAAAAGCCGTCTCGCGAAATTAGACGAAATGAAAAAACGGAATATCAATCCCTACCCCAACCGTTATAAGCCCGAGGCGTATTCCGAAGATATAAAAAAGCAGTTCCTCGATAACGGCGAGCAGGAATTCAAGACTACCATCGCCGGACGCATCATGCTATGGCGCAGCTTCGGGAAGGCGATCTTCGCGACTATCAAGGACGACCGCGGAGATATCCAGATATACGCGCGGAAGGATATTTTGGGCGACGAGGCTTTCGAGTTGTTCACTATGTACGATATAGGCGATATAGTCGGGATTAAGGGGAACGTGTTCAAGACGCATAAGGGCGAGATCACGCTTCTGGTCGAGGAATCGACCCTGCTCGCGAAGGCGGTCAATTCCCTGCCCGAGAAGTGGCACGGCCTGTCCGATATCGAGCTCCGTTACCGCCAGCGCTACCTCGACCTGATCATCAACCCATCGGTCAAGGAGGATTTTATCGTCCGTTCGAAGGTGATCGCGTTTATACGGAATTTCCTGACCGAGCGCGGATTTATCGAGGTGGAGACCCCGATGATGCAGGTTATCCCCGGCGGGGCGGCGGCGCGGCCGTTCATCACGCATCATAACGCGCTCGATACCGACCTCTACCTGCGTATCGCGCCCGAACTGTACCTGAAACGCCTCATTGTCGGCGGGTTCGAGCGTGTGTTCGAGCTCAACCGAAACTTCCGCAACGAGGGTATCGACACCCGTCACAACCCCGAGTTCACGATGCTCGAACTGTACCAGGCCTACGCGGACTATCAGACGATGATGGATCATTTCGAGCAGATGATGAAGGGTATCGCGTTCGCGGTCAAGGGCGAGTCGGAATTCGAGTACCAGGGGAAGAAGCTCGACTTCGGGAACTGGAAGAAGCTGAAATATACCGACGCGCTGCGGGATATCGCGGGTATCGACGTATCAAAGATCAAGGACGCCAAGGACGCAGCGGACGCCGCCAAGTCCAAGGGTATCCACAAGATAGATAAGTTCCTCGGGAAATGGGGCATCCTCGACATGGTGTTCGGGGAATGCGTCGAGCAGGCGCTGATCGACCCGACTATCGTGTACGAGTACCCGTCGGAAATCTCCCCGCTGTCGAAGTACAAGCCCGACGACCCCGAGTTTGTCGAGCGTTTCGAGGCGTACTGTATGGGGCGCGAATTGTGCAACGCGTTCTCGGAGCTGAACGACCCGTTCGTACAGCGCGAACGTTTCGAGGAGCAGGCGCGGCGGAAGGCCGGCGGCGACGTGGAGGCGATGTTTATCGACGAGGATTATATCAACGCGCTCGAACACGGGATGCCGCCCGCGGGCGGGCTGGGTATCGGTATCGACCGCATCATCATGTTCCTGATCGACACGAACTCCATCCGCGATACCATTTTATTCCCGACGTTGAAGCCCAAGGGGGAGTAGGTCCTCGCCCACTGCGTGCGACCCCCACGGATGGGGGAAATGCAATAGCGCAGACGGATGCCGGAGCTTGCAGGGGCTAATCCCATTACGACAGGTTATCACGTTATCAGCAAACAACCTGCGACGTCACCCTGAGCAATGTCGAAGGGAACAGATGCAGAATACTTCGGCTATGGTTGGATGTACCGACCCCATTTCACGCGGATTGACGCGGATTCTACGGATGAGCACGGATAACGGGTGTGGGGTGATTACCGAATTTGTACTTCCGAACATAAGTACTAAATATTATAATATTTTTTATACTTATTAATGAGATTATGATTTATACCCATTATTTCAACATTATATCCTAAATCCGAAATAAAATTATGCCATGTAATTTGATGTTTTTGAATAGAATCATTCTCACTTTTTACTTCACAAAAGAAAAAACTGTTTGATACATTATCAACAACTATTAAATCCGGCATTCCGTTAACATTTATTATTCTATTTGACCAGTTAAATAATACAAATTCAGAAACTGCTATTTGTAACTCAATTGGAATTAAGTAAATAAGCATAATTCCAACATTTTCATCAACATGAAACCCTGAAAAATTCAAATCAAAGTATTTATTAATTTCTCTTGATCGATATTTTTCAATTAATCGCGTAGAAATATTTTTTATTTCTTGAATAGAGCTTAAAAAATATTCTTTTTGTGAAGCAGTAACTCCTTTTTTTCTATCAATATTAAATACTGATTTATAAATAATATTATTGTAATATCCAGAATATAACATTCGCCAAAATCTACCTTCAAACCAATATGACTTAAAACCAAGGTTATTATAATAGTTTACTACAAATTCTTCAGGAGAATATTTCCGGTTTTCAAATACATATATTGCTTTTCGTCCATCTATTCTTTCAGCTGTTATACATTTAAAATGAATCATATTATCCCTTTTACAAATCTTTCAATGGTCTTCCTTGCATTAATCCCATCTCATCAAAACGTATATGTGCATGAATGTATGCCGAATGATCATTGAGAATTTCATTTCTCAATTGTGAATATGCACTTCTAATATGTGCAAGGAAATCCTCCAAGTTTAAAATAATTGAACCTTTTTGGGTTTTATCAAAATGAAATCCTGCGTTATTACTGTGGGTAAAGACATAAGTTTTACCAGATGTATACGCATGTACAAGACCATTCCTTAGGTCTTCATAAAGCATTTCCGCATCATAGAGAGGCATAAATTTCTTGACGAATTCCTTAAACCTTCTACTATTCCCCCTTGTGCATGTTTGCTTAGTTACGCCCGCGTGAAATCCGGCCATTGCATCAATAAAACATGATGCTAGAATAAAAACTCCCATATAACATTCGCCTTTAAATGCTTTTTCTATATCCTTATAAGCCATTAAAAAAAGAGATTGATCCATTACAGAAACAAGAACTTCTTTTGTTATAGTAGGCTTGAATTCCTCATTACTCATATAATATTCCTTCAGTATTAAAATTTTACTGTAGAGTAATTATTTAATCAAGTTTACTTTCCTCTATTTTTAATTCCTTTTTCTCGGCTGTTTCTTCGCGCTTTATAAAGCGCTTTTACTATCGGGGAATCCGACCAAGGGCGTATGTATGACGACTCCGCAACGCGGAGAAGGAGTTACGCCCGACTCGGATTCCCCGGCTCTTCCCCGAAGCTTTATCATTGCGCGGCAGCCTTACTTTCTTTCTTTCCCATGCCGGAAAGAAAGAAGTTTTTTCAATGCGCGTCCGCCCAGTTCTTCCCGATCCCCACGTCCACCGTCAGCGGAACGTCGAGCTTCACCGAGTTCTCCATAATATCCTTCACTACCGGCTTGAAACTGCCCACCGTCTCCGGGGCAAGCTCGAACACGAGTTCGTCGTGTATCTGGAGAATCATCTTCACTTGCGGGAACTTGTCATGGATGACGTTGCACATCCGGATCATCGTGACCTTCATAATATCCGCCGCGGTGCCCTGCACGACCGTGTTGATCGAGAAACGTTCGGGATGCGTGAGGGTGTTCAGGTCGCCGACCTTCTTGCCCTTGAGCTCGGGCACCGGCCGCATCCGCCCGAGGAGGGTACGCACCTCGCCGTGCTTGCTCGCGTACTCGAGGGTACTGCGCATAAACTCCCGCACCTTCGGGAAATTGTCGAAGTAGCGGTCGATAAACCCGCGCGCGTCGGTACGTGACATATCCAGTTCCTTCGCGAGACGGAACGCGCTCATCCCGTAGCTGATGCCGTAGTTAATCATCTTCGCGACCCTGCGGTGGTCTGAGGTCACATCGGCGAGCGGCACGCCGAACACGAGCGCGGCGGTGTTAGCATGGATATCCACCCCGTCGAGGAACGCCTTCCGCATATTGTCGTCGCCGGAGAAGTGCGCGAAAAGCCGCAGCTCGACCTGCGAGTAGTCCGCCGACAGCAGGACTTTCCCCGGGGCGGCGATAAACGCCTTCCTGATCTCCTTGCCAATCTCGTCGCGGATAGGGATATTCTGCAGGTTGGGGTCGCTCGACGAGAGCCGCCCGGTCTGCGCGACCGTCTGGTTGAAGCTGGTATGCACCCGCCCGGTTACGGGGTTGACCAGTTCGGGGAGAGTGTCTACATACGTCCCCTTGAGCTTCGTGTAGGTGCGGTACTTCACCAGGTGCGCGGGCAAGGGGTGCTCCGGCGCGAGCGCCTCGAGGGTCTCCTCGTCGGTGGACGGCCTCCCGCCCTTGGCGGTCTTCTTGAATACCGGGAGCTTCAGCTTGTCGAACAGGATCGCGCCGAGCTGCTGGGTGGAGTTGATATTGAAACGCTCGCCCGCGAGCTCGTATATCTTATCCTCCAGTTCGCCGATCCATCCCGCGAGGCGGCCGGACAATTCGCCGAGGTAGGCGGTATCGATCAGCACGCCGGTATGCTCCATCCGCGCGAGCACCGGGACAAGCGGGAGTTCGATATCGTAGTAAACACTTTCCACATCGCGTTTAGCGAGCAGGGGCTTGAAAAAGTTCCGCAGGCGCAGCGCGATATCGGCGTCCTCTCCCGCGTAATCGCACACCTGCGCGATCGGCACGTCGAGAAGGGTACGGTTCTTCGTATCGACTACTATATCCTTATAGTGTATGGTTTTATAATGCAGGTAGGTCAGCGCGAGATCGTCGAGGTTATACCGCGTGCGCTGGGGTTCGAGGATATACGCGGCGATCATCGAATCGAACCCGATCCCGCGCAGTACGATGCCGTAGTTCATCAGGATACGGTACTCGTACTTGAGGTTCTGCCCGATCTTCCTGATCGATTCGTCCTCGAAGATGGGGCGGAACATCTCGACCACCTCCGCCTTATCGAACTCCGTCCCGACATCGTGCTTCACCGGGATATAGTACCCCGTCCGTTCGTCGAACGACGCCGCGATCCCGATAATCCGCGCGCGGATCGGGTCGCCCGAATCGGTCTCGAAGTCCACGCTGAATACCTTGTCGCGGCGGACACGCGCGAGGATACTGTCGAGCGTCTTGGTATCGGTTACCAGGGTATATTTCCCGTCGAGCGCGGTAAACGACGCTTCGCTATCCTTCTCGAACAGCGCGGTATCGGCGAACAATCCCTCGGAGTACTCACGCTTCGCCTTTTTCTCGGTATTCTCGAGCGGGAGTTCCCCTTCGGCGGCGGGTTCGGGCTTCCCGGTGAGCATCTTCTGGATCTCGTCGATCACCGACCCCGCCTCGTACTCCTTCAGCTTCGCTATCATCTCCTGATTGAATATGTTTTCGAGCTTCACCTCGTTCGTCCAGTCCGGCTCGTTATCGACCGCTATGTCCCGTTTCAATACGGCGAGCTGTTTCGACAGGATCGCGATATCCCTGCTTTCCTCGAGCTTCGTCCTGTTCGCGCCGGTAATCTCGTCGATATGGGCGTAGATATCCTCAAGGGTGGCGTACTTCTCGAGGAGCGCGATCGCGCCCTTTTCGCCGATCCCCCTGACGCCGGGGATATTGTCCGAGCTGTCGCCCGCGATCCCGAGGAAATCGGGTATCTGCTCGGGATATACCCCCTTCTCGGCCTTCACCCCGTTCCGGTCGAGCACCTTGACCTCGCTCACCCCCTTGACAACGGCAATCACTTTTATTTTATCCTCTACGAGTTGATAAAGGTCCTTGTCGCCGGTGAACACGCTGACGTCGTAGTCGTTCTTGAGCTTCGAAGCGAGCGTCGCCAGTATATCGTCCGCCTCGTACCCGTCGTACGCGAGCGCGGGAATATGCATCAGGCGCACGATCTCCATAATCTTGGGAATCTGCGACTTGAGCTCGTCTGGGGTCTTCTCACGGTTCGCCTTGTACTCGGGGAACATGTCGAGCCGGAACGTCCTGCGGGATACGTCGAACGCCACCGCGAGTCCGTCGGGACGGTAATCCCGGATGATCTTCAGGAACATCCGCATGAAGCCGAATATCGCGGACGTGTTCTCGCCCTTCGATGTGCGAAGAGGATTTCGTATCAGCGAGTAGAACGCGCGGAAGATGAGGCCGGAGCCGTCTATCAGGATGAGCTTCTTTTTCACAGGGTTCTCCAGAAGGGTATATTTCAGGTCTCTCACCATATTGAAGAAACTTGTGGTGAGCCTGTCGAACCATTATAACATAAGAACGGGGATTGAGAAAGATTTCGCCACAGAGACACAGAGGCCCTGAGGTGAACCGCGGGTATCCGTGAATAGACGCGAATAAAAAACATGCCCCGTCACCGCGAACAGGGTGAAGCGGTCTAAGGGGATCACCCGCGTATCGGTTTTTCCGTTTTCACACAAGCCTACGGATTTTACAGATTCTCACGGATAGAGCGGGAAATTATAGCATGAAATGGGGGGAATGGGTCAATCCTTCGCGGAGAAACAATCGGAATAAGTATTGGCTATTTTGACAGTTTCGCCCCGATTGATTTCAAGTACGCCACAATGTCATCATGCCCGTTCTTATTCGCCACATCGATGCATATCCCCGCTTTAGAATCATTATACTCATAGTAATGCATATTCATAAAATCGACGCCTTTGGAAATATAATACTTTACCATCGGTAGGTTTCCTTTACGGCACGCATCAATAATTAAAATTTCAAGGGCATTATCTGTATATGCTCCATTTTCGATTAAGTATTTCACCAGTTTATCATCATTCTTTGCCGCTGCCTTAGAAATTAATTCCCCGGCGGTCGGCGCATGCAATTTTTCTACCATGTACTTTAATAAACTCAGGTCGCCGGTTATCGGAACGGAATCCAGCGGATATCCGATACCGTCCATAAATCCGCTGTCTTTGACCGAATATCCTTGCGAGACCAAGTACTTGACCACATCTACATTCCCTGACGGAACCGCGTAAAATAAAAGATTCTGTCCGTGAAAGAGATAGATACCATCGGCGTATACCGAATTAGTTAGATTGAAGTATAACGGGATGAATTTTTTTAACGTATCAAGATTACCCATTGCGGCGGCGGCCTCCAATCCCTCTCCATTATAATCGAGTCCCTGAAGCTTCAATATTTTCATTACCAGTTCTTTCTTACCCTGCTCGACGGCAAGCCCCACGACCATTCTTACTTCGTCCTCGGTGAGTTTATCCATCTTACCCGTTATCTTGCCGTTCGCAAACAGGTACATAATAGTCGGAATGCTCATTGCATAAAATGCTTCATACGGATCGGCATTAGTATGAATCTCTAAGGTTTGCGCGTCTTTCAGAGCGCCTTGGAATACCCATCCCGTCTGGTTGGTACCATATTGAATCTTGATAAACGGTGCGGTGATCGTTTCCCCCCGCAGGGTGTATGTTGCCGTGTTCGAACTGGTTTCACCCATCCACAACACTTCCTGCCCCTCGGAAAGCTGACCTATCGCCGAAAGCGCGGGATCGGGATTTGTACGAATATTCACGTTATCCACCCATGCATACAACGTCGCAGGTTTTTTTTCCACGGAACTGCCCGAATTGCAGGATATCATAAAGAGAGCGAGAAAGATTAGATACTTCAATAATTTCTCCGGTATAATCATTTATTCAGGTTGGTATCGATGTGGTACTTTTCGATTTCATCGGCAGTAAAATATGGAACTATAATTATCGAGGTATAACCACCGAAACCATCTACATGTAATGCAGTTGCGTCATCATAAATCCATTTATAGGTATTAACTACATATTTGTAAGTATATTTTCCCGGTTGCAGTGGAATCATTACTATCCAGTAAGATATGACGGGATCCAATTCCATAATAATTAAGTGCCTATCCAACGGACCACCGTACTTATATACTGGGTCGGTTTTACTACTCGCCCAATTATTAAAACTTCCCGCCAGCCATACTTCCATAACCTTTTCACCAATTCTGAGACACTTCTCGATACTTTCGTTATCGATATTGAATTTCACCTGCCGGCAGTTGCCGTCTATTCCCACAAATTCGTACGGCGGCAAATCGCGGTATTTCACCGTGTTCAGAATTGCCCCGCAACCCGATAAGATAAGTATTGCGATAAAGAGAATTATCAATTTCATACTGCCTCCTTTTAAAAGGCGGAATCGTTCTCTATTAGAAATTTTCAATGCATCAGGGTAAATTATAACACAAAGCGGGGGGAAGGGGAATATTTCGGAAATCTCGATATACCCTTCGACTTCGCTCAGGGTACGATATTTCCGATAGTATCACGGTCATCGAGCCTGTCTTCCACGTATGCGGGAGGCGAAGTCGAGATGACAAGTGTCAACCCCTGCCTGCATCACGGGCGCTCTCCTGATACAGATATTTACATTGATATCGGAATTAGCCCGCGCAGCGGTTATTCGATCCTGTTTTCCTTCTCGTCGAACGACTCGCAGGATGCGAGAAGTCCCGCGGCGATAGCTTGTCTTCCGCGTATGCGGGAGAGGATGTCGATGAGCGGGGCACTATTCATTCTATTCTATTCTCTTTTTCATCAAATAAGTGCGTATTCTCCGGGATGAGTCCCAATGCAACATCGCGGCTCTTCGGCGCGTCGGTAGTCTTCACCACAATCTGCGTGCCGTTGGAGAGGAACACGTACAGCAGGCTCTCGACCCCGATATGCTCGATCACCTCGATCTTCACGTCGAAGTTGCCCTGCCCGGACGGGAGTATCGCGAAATGCTCGGGACGCACGCCGACAGTGAACTTCGTCCCGCCGCGCGCCTTCATTTTCGACGCGATCGCGCCGGGGAGTTTGACCGTGATCGCGGGGGAGTGCAGGACGTCCTGCCCGTTCTCGGAGCGGAGTTCGCCGGTGAACATGTTCATCGACGGGGAGCCGATAAACCGCGCGACAAATACGTTAACCGGGCGCTCGAACACTTCCATCGGGTTGCCGAGCTGCTGGATATATCCGCCGTTGAGGATGGCGATACGGTCTCCGAGGGTCATCGCCTCGAGCTGGTCGTGCGTGACATAGATGGTGGTGACGCCGAGTTTCTGCTGGAGCGCCTTGAGCTGCGCGCGCATATCCATACGGAGCTGGGCGTCGAGGTTCGATAACGGTTCGTCCATCAGGAATATTTTCGGGTTACGGACTATCGCGCGCCCTATCGCGACACGCTGGCGCTGTCCGCCGGAGAGTTCCGCGGGCTTGCGGTCGAGGAGTTTATCGATCTGGAGGAGTTTCGCCGCGTCGAGCGCGAGCTTCTTCATCTCTTCCTTCGACGGGCGGGGCTTGCGGTTCGTGAGCGGGAACGTCAGGTTCTCTTCTATAGTCATGTGCGGATAGAGGGCGTAACTCTGGAACACCATCGCGATATCGCGTTCGAACGGGGCGAGCAGGATACGTTCGTCGGGGCATGCCACCGTGCGTTCGCCGAATTTGATCTTCCCGCGCGACGGTTTCTCGAGGCCCGCTATCAGGTTCAGGAGCGTGCTTTTACCGCATCCCGACGGGCCGAGCAGTACGAAGAACTCCCCTTTATTGACGGTCAGGTCTATTTTCTCGAGCGCGGTCACTTTTCCCCGCAGGGTGACCCAGCTTTTTTCAAGGTCTTCGAGATGGATGCTTGTCGTTTCCATATGCCCTCTCTTTTCCGGTTACATGCTTATTTATTGGACAATCTTGTTGCTGAAATACAGGATGCTGATATCGTCCTGGAGCTTCCCGCTCAGGAGCATCGAATCGTTCGTGATACGGACGTAACGTACCTTCGCGAACAGGGTGAACGCGAACTCGGAGCCCGCCGCGAACGTCGCGCCGCGCAGTTCGGCCGGCGCGGCTATGATAATAATACCGTTGCCGGGCGCGTCGATATTCACGAGACTCCCCGCGGGAATCGTGCAGTTATACAGGTCGGTTGCCTTCGCGATAATCCCCTCGTACGGGCGCCCGCTCTCGCTCAGCATCACCTTCGTCCCGCCCTTGTATACCAGCCCCTTCACTTCCGCGTCTTCCGGCAGTATCAGGTAATCCGCCATAGTCGCGGGAACTTCCTTTTCTTTATCATATTCCTTCACTATCTTTTTATAGTTCGTGATACTGATATACGTGCCCGCCGGAACAATAAGATTGGATGCGATTTCAAGGGGTACGTTTGCCTTGATGCCGTTAACCTTCCCCTTGTCGTCGAAACTCAGAAGCCCGCCCGCAGGAATTTTAAGCCAGTAAACATTATTTTCATTCGATAGGGTAACGTAGTTAATTTTACCGTTCTCGTTCAGTTCGACAATATCGCCCTTATTAAGCATTAAGCCGCGCACATTCGTATCCGCGCCGAGCGTCCCCGACTTCAGTTTGCCGTCCTTATAGAAATCGGCCATCGTCCCGCCCTTCAGCGTAAACCCCTGAACTAAGGTATCTTTGTCCATCATCTTCGGCCCGCTCTGTCCGCATGAAATCAGCGCGGCCAGCACAATCAAACTAATTGCGAAATTCCTCATTCCAAAACCCCTTCAATATTTATTAACCCTTCACCGATCCCGCCGCGAGGCCCTGCACGATATACCGTTGGAATATGAGAGTTAGGATAATGAGCGGCAGAGACGCGATAAACGACGCCGCCATCACCATCCCCCACGACGTCTCGCCGTAGAGTCCGGAGAACGACGCGATCCCGACAGGTATAGTCTGCGCGGCCGGCGAACTGGTCAGCATGACCGCGAACAGGAACTCGTTGAAACACCCGATAAACACGAGCAGGAACGACGAGAAGATGCCGGGAAGCGCGATCGGAAGGATAACCTTCACGAGGGTCTTTGTCCGGCTCGCCCCGTCCACCAGCGCGGCCTTATCGAGCTCGAGCGGTATCTGGGTGAAATAGCTCATATTGATCCATAACGCCAGCGGGACTGTCCACGCGATATACGGGAGTATCAGCGCGATATGGGTGTTGATTAAATGCAATTTACCGAAAAGGTCGGCAAGATAGCCGACGATACTGATCTGCGGGAACATCGACATCGCCAGTATAAAGAGCGGTATGGCGATACGCCCGGGAAACCGCATCCGCGATACGGCGTATCCCGCGAAGCTCGCGAAGAGCGACACGACCACCGATACGGCTATCGCGATAATCAGGCTGTTCCCGAAGTAGGACATGAACTGGCTCTGGGTGAATATGCCGACATAGTTTTCCAATGTGAACTGAAACCCGCCTTCGACCAGAAAACGGTGCGTGGTCGAGAACGAGACCGCCATCATCCATAGGAACGGACTGATCGCGAACGCCAGAAGGAACAATCCCCCGGCATATATCAATATTTTTTTTAGTATTTCTTCCCGCATTTTCCCCCCGTCACGCCTTGATCGATTTGCCGAACTTACCGAATTTTATATACAGCAGGGTGATAAGAAACGACAGAATGAACGTCAGCACCGAGACCGTCGAGCCCTTACCGAGGTCGACCGTATAATTTATGAAGCCGAGATAGGACAATGTTTCCGTGCCCCATTTCCCGCTCGTCAGCACGTAGATAATATCGAACACCCGGATACAGTCGATCGTGCGGAAAATCAGCGCGATAGTCAGCACCGGCATGATAAGCGGCAGGGTAATCTTCATGAACTGCCGGAACATCTTCGCCCCGTCGATCTGCCCCTGTTTATAGAGGTCCTGCGGTATCGCCTGGAGTCCCGCGAGAAGGATAATCACCACGAACGGGGTAGTCTTCCATATTTCGGCGACCACCAGCGCCCAGAACGCGGACTGGAAATCCCCGAGGGTGATTACCGAGGGGTTTGCGCCGAATGTCACCATCAGCCACTTGATAAACCCGAACGACGAGTTGTATATCTGTTTCCACATGACTGCCGACACCACAGTGGGTATCGCCCACGGTATCAGGATCACCGTGCGGAGTATGCCGCGCCCCTTGAAACTTTCGTTCAGGATGAGCGCGAACATGAGGCCGATAAACGACTCGATAATGACGGTCGTAAAGGTGAACATCATAGTGAATTTTACGGATTCCCAGAAACGCGGGGCGTACTGCGGGTCGAACAGGAACTGCCCGTAATTGCCGAATCCCACGAATGTGGATTGCCCCCCGCCTACATCCAGCACCTTGAAGAAGCTGTTATAGATCGTCCCGATTACGGGGAACAGGATAAATAGAACAATGACAAGTAGAACGGGAAGCAGGAACAGGTATGCGTTCCTGACTTCCCGGTTATCGTATTGGCTGAATAGTTTATTTAGCCCCATATTCCTCAATTACCTTTATAATTTTTTCCTCAGCGGCGTCAAGAGCGGCCTTGGGGTCTTTTTTCCCGGAAATCGCCTCGTTTATCTCGGTCTGCAGAATGTCGGAAATAATCGTGTAGTACGGCAGACTCGGGCGCGGAACCGCGTTAATAAACACCTCGCGGAGTATCGGGAGGTTCGGGTTCTTCGCGATTACTTCGGCGTCTTTATAGACATCGACACGGCCGGGGTTCCATCCGAGTTCCATCGCGAGATTCTTCTGTACCTCGAACGACGTAACGAACTGCACGAACTGAGCCGCTTCCTTCTTCATATCGGAATACTTTGAAATCGCGATATGCCATCCGCCGAGGGTGGACGCGCCCTTACCGGGTTCGAAACCGGGCAGCGGCGCAATACCGACCTTTCCCTTCACCGGGGAATCGTCCGCGCTATGCTTGCCCCATGCGTAGGGCCAGTTCCGTTCGAACATGGCGTTGCCCGCCTGGAAGTACTCGCGTACTCCTTCCTCGTTCATCTCGGTATAGACGCTCGCGGGAGAGACTTTATATTTATGGATCAGGTCTGTCATAAATTGGAGAGCCATGATATTGGCCGCGGAGTTCACAATAGGCTTACCCTGCGG
>JABLXV010000058.1 GCA_013177895.1 Brevinematales bacterium
CTTTAGATACTACGACCATGAAAGACCGCACCAGAGCCTGGGTTATAAGCCGCCGGCTTCGATATACTTTTCGCCTGTTGACAAAACCGGAAAGGCGGCTTAGAATGACTGATGTAAGAAAAGAGCACAGCAAGATTCAACTTAACTTGCCCCTAAATCTGTCCAAACACAGGGGCGCACCTTAAGTAATTGGAATTGTTTTTAATTTTTTCGAGTATAATTTCTTTACTTTTTTCATTGAAATTTAATAAACTATCTTTAAATGTCGGATTTATCTCCACTTCAATACTTGAAATTCCTAATAATTTTTGATTAAGGAACATAAAATTCTGCATATCTTTAATCGATATCTTATTGTCAATAATTTTATTGTATATAATATTGTATATATTTTTTAATAATGCTTTTTGCAATACAAATACCATTGTTTGAATACTTGCCTCTTTAAATACTTTAAAATCATTAAAATCAATATATTTAATAATTTTACTATCTGATAATATTTTATTCCTTAAAATGGAGGCACCTGCATTTGTTATCCAATTATTGGGAGCAATAAATCCTAGGTATCCATGGGATTTTAATATATCAAGTCCATAACAAACAAAAAAGTACCATAAATCCATTTTACCTTGATAATATTTTTCTAAATGAGATTTCTTTATTGATTTGAATTGGTCTTTTTCGGTATATTCTTTTACATACGGCGGATTTCCAATCACACAATCAAAACCTCCGGATTTGAATACTCCCGGAAACGCGCTTTCGAAATCCATCGGGTTCAGTCTACGCTCCTCCTCCCCGGAGAACAGGTTCCTGCTGAGTATATCCGTGCTGATGAGGGAATTCCCGCAGACAATGTTTCCGCTGAGGTTCGGGATAATTTTTTCATGGAACAACACCTGCATATCGTTGGCGGTTGCGGTCGTCTCGTCTTCGAGCATTTTCAGCGCGAGGGATAATTGGGTTACTTCGACTGCCTGAGCGTCGATATCCACTCCATAGATGTTATTGAGCAGTATCTGTTGTTTCTGCCGGATACTTAAAACCATGCGGCCGTCTTTCTCAATGCATCCGTCTTTAAGTGCCTTCTCGGGGTGATCTCGGTAGTAGGCGTTATGGTAATCGAGGAGGCACTCGAACGCGCCGATGAGGAACGACCCGCTTCCGCAGGAAATATCGGCAATTCTAAGCTTGGATATTTCCAACGGGGTCTTGCCCTTGATGAGTTCACCGACGGTATTTTTCACGATGTAATCGACGATATATTTCGGCGTGTAATAAACCCCACCCGCTCTAATGACTTCTGGTTTTTTTTCTACGGTTACCCGTTTATCAGTAGTATGGATGACCTTTCCGAGAAACCGTTCGTAGATCGAACCCAGAATATGAATGGGAATCTTATCAAAATCATACGGTGAATTCAGATGAGAGATATCCTCGCATATTTGGGAAAAACTATTCAATTCCGGCCCGGAAAAATTCTGGTCGTCGATGAAATGCTTTTTAAATACTATCCCATTATATTTAATATTCAAATTATGGCATACAGTGATAAATTCCCTCCATGCATTACCGTGTTCCCCGAATTCGCTGACATAGTTTTTCTGTTCGATAAGTTTATCTTCTAAAAACCTAATAAACACAAGACGGTCTATAGTCCTCTGTACCGCTTCGGTCAGTTCTTCGCTATTTAAGTGTGTGTCATTTTTCTTGAATGCACTAGCTAGCGTATACCTCATGGAATCAATAAATTCGAGAAAATCGTCATCAATAGGTTTGATATTTTCTTTGAATAGCCCTCTTTGAACGGCTTTACCGGAAGGCTTTTTTAAATCCTTTGCGTATCGTTCTATGGAATTATCTAAAACAGCTTCACGGGAAAATAGATAATATATTTTATTAAAAGTTTCTTTATCTGCGTATTCGTTAAATCGAAAGGATTTGTGTGCCCCATTGAAAACATGATTAATATTCGGTTTATATCGACAGTCCAAAATATGAAATTCCTCGAAATCTGTGAGTATTGCGATTGGAGTATTAGCATTCCAACCGTATTTCATGGTCTGGAAATAAAAGTTTTTATCTTTTAGATTCTTTGCGGGTTTTTTCGCCTCAATAAAAAATACCGGGTCTTTAAAATTTGGGGTTAAAAAGAATGTGTAGTCCGGTCGCTTTTGGTTAGATTGAGTTTTTTCTATTTTAATTTCTTGCTGATATGGGTCTTTTTGTTCATCGTGATTTACATCCCATCCCAACGCTATGAAGAATTTATCAATAAAATCTTTTCTTGCTTCGGCTTCCTGATAATCATTCGATAGATAATGACGTGAGTTACTTTTAAAAACATCCACTAATACTTTTACTTCTTCAAATGCTTTTTCAGGATTTGTATGCATATATAATACTCCTTCTCTATCTAACTATATTATATAATAAATTTAGAAAAATAAAAACAATTCAAACATTTACTAAAAATATCACGGGGCGGGGTCAGCCCGCCCATGGGTATGATAATTTACTTGAATTTATTCGGCACTGGTGATACACTACTACAAAGGAAAATAATCCCTATTTTAGGAGGAAAGAAATGAAAAGAATGATGAGTCTCTCTTTTGCGGCAATGTTATTTGTAGCATTAGCATCCTGCGGCGGCGGTGAAAAACCCGTTGTCAAGCCGAACACTCCCGATACTCCCAAGGCTCCGAAGATTGAAAGAACAATCATCAGCCAGAGTAAATCCCCCGCCCCCGATTGGGCAGTCAACGATCAGGTATGGAGCGAAGGCGCCGAGGGTGGAACCAAGTGGCTTTATCTCCGTGTCGAAGCGGAAGACCCTCAGAAAGAAACCGCCAAGCTGTTAGCCGATGGCCAGAAGATCGCCCAGATGGCTGACGCGATTAAGCAGTTGGCGACTCACGAGTTCGCTAAGGTTACCGAAGGTATGGCCGGACAGGGCGCGGGTCTCGAGACCTATGTTTATGATGCGGTTGCCGCGGTATCCAAGAACGTGAAGACCGGCGGCGCTCTCAACGCGGGCGACTACTGGGAATATGTCCAGGAAACCAAGGGCGCTGACAGCAAGACCTATTACCGCTATGTTCTCCGCTTCAAGATCGACTATGCCGGATTCCAGAAAGCGATGAAGGACGCGTGGAATGAGCAGATAAACAAAGTAAAAGAAGTCAATCCCGAATTGAAAGAGAAGGGAGAAGCGATCACCGATTCGTTAAACGAAGCGGCGCAGACCAAGTAGTACAATCTGAATATCGATAGGGAACCTGAGAGGGTTCCCTTTTTTTATAGGAGTATAAAAATGAAAACCGTGATTTCTCTCATGTTTATGCTGACGATGGGCGCCGTGTTGTATGCCGACGAGGTCGTGCTTACATCCTCCGCGGATACCGCCCCGAAATGGGTGACCGAGACCAACCAATGGACGATGGTCACAAATAAAAAAGTGGTGAATGTGTTTTTTAAAGTAGCCGGCAATTCGGATACTTTGGATAATGCGAAGATGATGGCCAAGGTGGAAGGGATAGGGATGCTGGCGAAGCATATTAAAAGTATCGTGCATTACGAGTTTGAAATCTCGCTGAAACTGGTCGACGGACAGTTCGAACCGTATATCATGAGCACTATGTCGTCCGTTTCGAAGAATATCGACATCTCCGGAATGAAAAAAGTGGATACGTACTGGGAGTTGGTACAGGATGCGCAGAGCAAGAATAAGTACTATGTTTACTATATCCTTTATTCAATCGAGTATAAACAGTTGAAAAAGAGCATGATAGACGCGTGGACGAAAGAACTCGACTCGATGGAGCCGGAAATTCAGAAGAAAGCGAAGGAAATACTAAAAAAATTGCAGTCAGAGAAATAACATTCATAACCGCACAGTTACGCACATAATATTCAGTTACGCACATCTCAATAAATAAACCCGGTAATGTGTGGTCATGTCAAGCCGCGCATTTCCGGGTTTTTTATGCATCAATATATAATAGATAAATCTAATATTGTTAATAAAAAATAACTAAAAAAGACTTGGCTTTTTTTTCAGAGCTCATTATAATTATGCATCAAATAGATGCGGCCGGAATTTAATAATCGGGGAGGGGAATTATGGAGGACTTAGTAAAAGACTTAGTCCGTTCCAAGCGGTCGCTGGATCAGGCCGCGTTTGTCAGGAAGCGTGACGGGCGGGTGGTGGAATTCGACGCCGCTAAAATCGCGACCGCGATCAATAAAGCGTTCGAAGCCTGCGGCGAGGGTAACTATAATCACGCGTGGGAAATCACCGCGATCGTCGTGAGTAAGTTCAATAATAAAGTAGTCGAGATAGAGTACATACAGGATATTGTCGAAGAGACGCTGATGAATATGGGCTTCCGCAAGGCCGCGAAAAGTTATATCCTTTACCGCGCCAAACGGACCGAGCTTCGCAATATCAATAAGACCCTGCTGGAAAGTTTGAATATCGTCGAAGATTATGTGAATCTACGGGACTGGCGTATCAACGAGAACAGCAATATGAGCTATTCGCTCCAGGGCCTGAATTCGCATATTTCTTCCAGCATTACGGCAAATTACTGGCTGTCCAAGATATATACCCCCGAGATAGGCGAAGCGCACCGTAGCGGAGCGATGCATGTTCACGATCTCGGTTCTTTATCGGCGTATTGTGTCGGATGGGACTTGGAACAGCTTTTAATACAGGGATTCGGAGGGGTACCTGGCAAAGTCAACAGTAAGCCCGCGAAGCATTTCCGCGCGCTTCTCGGGCAAATCGTAAATTTCTTCTACACCCTTCAGGGTGAGGCCGCCGGCGCTCAGGCGTTCGCGAACTTCGATACGTTTATCGCACCGTTCATCCGTTATGATAATATGACCTATGAGGACGTGCGGCAATCGATGCAGGAGTTTATCTTTAACCTCAACGTCCCCACCCGTACGGGATTCCAGACACCGTTCACTAATCTCACGTTCGACCTCGTAGTGCCGAGCTATCTCCGCGACAAAGCGGTCATCATCGGCGGGGAGATGAAGGACGAATGCTACGGGGATTTCGGGAAAGAGATGGAGATGATCAACCGCGCGTTCGCGGAAGTCATGCTCGGGGGTGACGGGCAGAACCGCCCGTTCACGTTCCCGATACCCACCTACAATATTACGAAAAATTTCGACTGGAACAATAAAGAATTCCGCGCGATTTGGGAGATGACCGCGAAATACGGCACGCCGTATTTCAGCAACTTTATCAATTCAGAGATGAGCGAGGAGGACGCGCGGAGTATGTGCTGCCGCCTGCGCCTCGATAACCGTGAAGTACGCAGCCAGCTCAATAAAAAGTCGGTGATCGACCTCGGGCACCAGGAAAGCGGGGTACGGCGCGGGGGAATTTTCGCGGCGAATCCTATGACCGGGTCTATCGGCGTAGTAACTATCAACCTCCCGCGTATCGCCTATCTCGCGGAGAGCGAGGAGCATTTCTACGAGCTCCTGCGTAAGCAGATGCAGATCGCAAAGAGCTCGCTCGAGATCAAACGGAAGGTGGTCGAAGACCTTTCCGACAGAGGGCTTTATCCTTATAGCGCGATTTATTTACAGGATATCAAGAAAAAAAGCGGAAGCTACTGGACGAACCATTTTTCGACTATCGGGCTGATCGGTATGAACGAGGCGGTGATGAACCTGAAGCATGTCCCGTACCGCCAGAAGGCCGGCCGCGAATTCGGCGAAAGGGTGCTCGATTTTATGATAAAGGTTCTCGAAGAGTTTAAGCTGGAAACCGGGAATCTGTACAATCTCGAGGCGTCCCCCGCGGAGGGGGCGAGCTACCGTGTGGCGAAGGCCGACCGCAAGCGTTACCCGGAAATCCTCACATCAGGTACCGACGAGGTACCGTACTACACCAATTCCGTTCATCTTCCTGTAAATGATACCGATGATATATTTGAGCTGCTCGACCACCAGGACGGGATGCAGTCGAAGTTCACCGGCGGCACGGTAATTCACGTCTTCCTCGGCGAGAAGGTCGAGGATCCGTCGATGGTGGCGAATATCGTGAAGACGATCGCGAGCAACTACAAGCTCCCGTACTTCTCGATCACCCCGACATTTTCGGTATGCCCGGTGCATGGATATATCGCGGGCGAGCATTGGACCTGCCCGCATCCGCATACGGAAGAGGAACTGAGAAAGTACGGTAAATATATTGACGCATTATAGGATTGGGAATATAATTAGTGAGAATTCACCAGCGTAAACGGTTTGTAATATAGAATATTTCCGTCACTGCGAGCAGTTGTAATAAATAGATTGACGTGAAGTAAGATGGCGAAGCAGTCTATAAAAATTTAAACTTAATAACACAGATTGCTTCTCGAATCCTTGCAGATTCGCTCGCAATGACGTTTACAGTTTATCATTAAAAGGTAGAATTGGGATTTTGATCTTCTAGGAGGGGATTTATGGATTCAGCAAAGGGGCATCTTGTGATGCCTACTGAGGTCTATTCGCGTATTGTCGGGTATTATCGTCCGGTGCAGAACTGGAACGAGGGCAAGAAGCAGGAGTACTGCGAAAGAAACAGCTACGATACGAAACTTTCTCCCTCGGAGTTGGCGAAGGTATCCTAGCCCGCCCGAAACCACGCGAAGCCTCGTAACCGCGAAGTCCTTTGCGTAAAAAATCAGGATTGCCCGCATGGAGACCCCTCCGTAAAAGCGATCCTTTTCCCGTCAAGCAAAATCAACATTATCGGGACATAAGTATGTTTAAAGGAATCCAGAAAGTCACGCTGATCGACTTTCCGGGTGTAATAGCCGCCACCTTATTTACGGGCGGCTGTAACTTTCGCTGCCCATGGTGCCACAACTGGGGGCTGGTCGACCCGGCCGTTGTCGAGAAATCGCCTGAAATCTCCGAAGAGGAGATCGAAGCCTACCTGCGTTCCCGCGCGGGTAAGATCGGCGGGGTATGCATTACCGGCGGCGAGCCCACTCTCCATGGGAAGTACCTCAATCCGTTCCTGTTCCGCTGTAAGGACTTCGGCCTCAAGGTCAAACTGGACACCAACGGGTACGAACCGGATATCCTGAAATCCTACATCGACCGCGGAATTATCGATTATATCGCGATGGACATTAAAAACACGTTCGAGAAATATCCCGTATCAGTCGGGCTTCCCTATGTCGATATCGAACGTATCGAACGCTCGATCCGTATTATCAGGGACTCCCGCATCCCGCATCATTTCCGTACGACAGTCGTGCCGGCGCTGGTCGATCCTGCCGAGATGCGCGCGATGGCGGATATTATCGGCGAGCCTATCGTCCTGCAGGAATATCGCGACCCCGAGCGGGAGATGGTGGAAGAGGCGGAAAGAAGGGGATAGAACCCGATCATCGGGCTGTTTAAACGTGAGGGAGGATATATTTTTCTATCACGGGCTGGCGATTGATAAAGTGATGAGTATGATATCGGGATAGAACCCGATCATCGGGCTGTTTAAACGTGAGGGAGGATATATTTTTCTATCACGAGCTGGCGATTGATAAAGTGATGAGTATGATATCGGGAATGATCCCGCTCAGCGGGCTAGCCGAGAAGGGTATTGTCGATCAGCCTGGTCGTTCCAATATATACGGCGAGCGCTATCAGGACTTTCCCTTCGATCACCTTTACGTCGATCAGGGTTTCGGGATGCGCGATGGAGATATATTCGATCTTCGCGTCCGGCGCGCCCCCGAGAATAGACCGCCGCATCATATCGATCACCTTCGCGGGCTTCTTCTCGCCCTTGCGGATAAGCTGTTCCGCGAGACGTAGCGAGTCCACAAGCGCCAGCGCCTTCCGACGCTCGTCCGCGCTCAGGTAACGGTTCCGGGAGCTGAGCGCGAGCCCGTCGGATTCCCTCATGATCGGCATCACCCGTATCTCGACCGGAAAGTTCAGGTCGGCGGTCATCCGGCGGATAATCAGCGACTGCTGGTAGTCCTTTTGCCCGAAGTACGCCCGATGGGGATGTATTATATGGAAGAACTTTGCGACAACAGTAGTTACTCCCTGGAAGTGCCCGGCGCGGTGCAGTCCGCAAAGGTGCTCCGGGAGCTGATCGACGATCACCCATGTCAGCGACCCGGACTGGCCGTACATCTCCTCGGGTGACGGATAGAACAGGAAGCCGCATTTTTCGGTTTCCAGCAGCGCGCAGTCCGCGTCGAACGTGCGGGGGTAACGCGTATAGTCCTCGCCGGGACCGAATTGCGTCGGGTTGACAAAGATGCTCGCTACGGTAACATCGTTCTCGGTGCAGGAAGTGCGGACAAGGCTGATATGCCCCTCATGGAGCGCGCCCATTGTAGGCACGAATCCGATCGTCTTTCCTTCCGCGCGGAGCTTCTCGGTGACGGCGCGCATTTCTTTTATCGTTTCGATTACCTGCATAATATCCTCTATCTAAATCAGTTTTTCATCGTTCCAAACCGTACAGCGGATACCCTCCGGCATGGTTTCCGCGACCACCAGCGACGCGTTCCGGATCGGATGGTTGAACGAAAACTCGCCGGTGATATTATCGACCGCGAACGGCAGCGCGGCGTTCAGCACACCGCCGTGACTGACCGCGAGAATATTCACATCGCTTCCGTTATACCGCGCGGCGACAGATTCCATCCATCCTCGGAAACGCCCGATTATACCGGTCAGGCACTCTCCGCCGGGATGCCTGCGGTCGTGCATGCCCCGGAAAAACCAGTCCCGCCATAGAACATCGTTACTGTCCCAACTCGCCTTGTCCGACCTGCCCTCCAAATTGCCCACACCGTACTCCGTCAGCCGCTTGTCCACCGTATAATCGGGCAGTCCTGCGAGCGTTTTGAGTATATCCGCGGTCTGTAACGCGCGCGGGACGGGGCTGGTATGGAACTCGGTAAAAAGCACGCCGCGTAGTTTTTCCGCCGCGCTCTCCGCCTGACGCCGCCCTTTTTCGGTCAGCCCGTAGGGGGAGTCGTTATTGTTTGAAAACACCATTAGGGTGTTGGCCTCGCTCTCGCCATGCCGGATAAAATAGAGCTTCAATCGGGTCTCCCGTTACGGTAATTGCGTGACCTTCAGGTTCATCGGGACAAACGGGCATGCCGTGTTCGTAAACTTATTCGTAGTCGGCATGATTATCGCAAACGAATCGCCCTGGATAATCGTAGGTATCGGCGCGCCCTTCAGCATTTCGGATATATTCTCAAATGCGGCAGTATCCTGTATCGTCACATTCGCGGGCTTGACGTTGGAAAGCGGTATCGTGGTATTGTTGGAAATATTACCTTCGGAGTTGAGTTTGATCGCCCATCCGTCGTTCTTTCCCGCGCCGAAGGAGTCGGTATATCCCGCGAACGCGAAACCCCCGTCGGACGCGGCGCAGACGCCGGTAATCGAGTCGTACCCCTTACCGCCGAACATCTTCTGCCATACGAGTTTGCCGTTAGAGTCCAGTCGGATTATCCAGATATCGGACTTACCCTGTCCGAACGATTCAGTGACAGCCCCGACGACACACCCGTTATCGGCGGTAGGCGCGATACATACCCCGACATCGTTCATCTTTCCGCCGAAAGTCTCTTCCCAGACCAGTTCGCCCCGTTTATCTATCTTGAATACCAGTATATCGCTGCGTCCCGACCCGAACGACCACGTATATCCCGCGATAATAAAACCGTCGTCCTTAGTCGGGATGATGGCGTTCGCGTTTTCGGAAATCTTGCCGGAGTAAAATTTTTCCCAACGCAGGGTGCCGTTCGGATTGACCTTGATAATCCATATCCCGGTGCCGAACGAGCGTGCGTTCCCCGCGATAACGATACTCCCGTCGCGCGCGGCCGCCGCCCCGCCGACTGTGTCGCCCTGCCGTCCGCCGAAGTTTTTCTGCCAGTTCGTCATGCCGTTCTTATCGAGGCGAATCAGCCAGTAATCCTGCAGGCCCGCCCCGAACGATTCGGATGTCGCGCTGACGATGAATCCGCCGTCGGACAGCGGGATGACCTTATCGAGCGTATCGCTCAGTTGCCCTTTATAGATATTCTGCCATACGGGAATAGAGTTGGTATCGAAGCGGATGAGCCAGATGTTGTGGAAGCCGAAGCCGTAGGAGGTGGTGTCGCCGCCGAGGATAAAGCCGCCGTCCTTGAGCGGGGTGACCGATACGCCCTTCTCGAACGCGGGGCCGCCGGTCAGTTTCTGCCAAACGGCCGCGCCGGTCATATCGAGCTTCACGAGCCACAGCTCGCTCTTGGCTTTTTTATTGCCGAGCGACCAAGTTTCTCCCGCGATGATGAAATTCCCGTCGGCGAGCTGGGAGATGGCGAAGAACTTGTCGTCCTCCTTCCCGCCCGCGACATACGACCATTCGTACCTCGGGACGATTTTCTCCTCCATGCAGGAAATAAACGGAATTATGCAGATAAACAGTAATAGAGACATTTTTCTCATGACGATATTCTCCCCGAACCTGTTGAGAATAGTATAAAGCAGGGAGCGTGAATTGCAAGGATTTTTCTATATAGGATGGGTGGATTCTGCGGTTGAGGTACCGTGAAAAAATGGAAATAAAATATTCCCTTCATCTTTGGTGAATTAAGAGGGTTGAATTACTTTCTTTCCCCCATCGGAAAGAAAGTAACAAAGTAAGGATGCCGCGCAAGATAAAGCTTATGAGAAGATCTGGAAAATCCTAAAAAGGCATAACTCCTTCTCCGCTGCGCGGAGTCGTCAAACAGATGCCTTTTCTACGGATTTTCCGTTAGCAGTAAACGCTTTAAAATGCGCGGATAAACAGCTAAAAATAAAAAACGAAAAAAACACAAAATAAGCAAAACGCGGAATTTTTCTATCACTAATATCCATAATAGATTTCGGGCTTTTGGGTTTTTCTGCCCCCGCGTTTTTGAGCGCTTCTTACTTCCCGCGATAACGACAAAGGGCGTTTGTCCGAGCGTGTCTCTCTTTGGTTTTTACGGGGCTTTATAGCGAGTTACGCCCGACTCATTATCGCGGGCTATTCTTCAAAGCGAAATCGCGCGGGGAACCTCTTTGTTTCTTTCTGGGTTCGCAGAAAGAAAGTATGAGCTTGTATTTTAAAAAGGAGCAATAAAGCACGAAATGCGGATAACCTGTATGAGAGACTATGATTGTAAAAACAATAAAAAAAGCCCCGCAGGGCGGGGCTTCGTATGTCATGTTAATTCTAGTACCTGTAATGCTCCGGCTTATACGGCCCTTCCGCGGGGACGCCGATATAGTCGGCCTGCTTCTTCGAGAGCTTCGTCAGCTTCACGCCGATCTTCGAAAGATGCAGTCTTGCGACTTCCTCGTCGAGCGCCTTCGACAGGCGGTACACCCCGGGCTTATAAGTATCCTTGTTCTTCCAGAGGTCGAGCTGGGCGAGGGTCTGGTTCGTGAACGAGTTCGACATGACGAACGACGGGTGCCCGGTCGCGCATCCGAGGTTCACGAGGCGGCCTTCCGCGAGCAGGAATATCGCGCGCCCGTCGGGGAACGTATATTTATCGACCTGCGGCTTGATGTTCAGTTTTTTAATGCCGGGGAAATCGTTCAACTGTTCGACCTGTATCTCGTTGTCGAAATGCCCGATATTGCAGACGATCGCCTGATCCTTCATTTTCTTCATATGGTCGATTGTGATCACTTCGCAGTTTCCGGTGGTGGTGACATAGATATCGCCCTCGCCGAGAGTGTCCTCGATAGTGGTGACCTCGTAGCCCTCCATCGCGGCCTGAAGCGCGCAGATGGGGTCGATTTCTGTGACTATGACGCGCGCGCCTAATCCGAGCAGGGACTTGGCGGAACCCTTACCGACGTCGCCGTAACCGCACACGACCGCGACCTTGCCCGCGATCATCACATCGGTCGCCCGCTTGATACCGTCGACCAGCGATTCACGGCAGCCGTAGAGGTTGTCGAACTTCGACTTGGTGACCGAGTCGTTGACGTTGATAGCGGGGACTAAGAGCTCGCCCTTTTCCATCATCTGGTAAAGGCGGTGTACTCCGGTAGTGGTCTCTTCCGAAACTCCCTTCCAATCCTTGACGGTTGTATGCCACTTCTGCGGCTCTTCCTTCAGGATAGCCGCGAGGAGTTCGAGGATGACCCCTTCTTCCTTACTGCCGGGAGTATGTTTTATGAAATTAGGATCATTCTCGGTCTTGTATCCCCAATGGATCAGCAGGGTGATATCGCCGCCGTCGTCGACCACCATCTCGGGGCCTTTTCCGCCCGGGAACGACAGCGCCTGACGGGTGCACCACCAGTATTCCTCAAGAGACTCGCCTTTCCACGCGAACACCGGGATACCGCTTTTCGCGATAGCGGCGGCGGCGTGGTCTTGGGTCGAGAAGATGTTGCAGCTGCACCAACGGATATCCGCGCCGAGTTCGGCGAGAGTTTCTATCAGTACCGCGGTCTGGATGGTCATATGGAGCGAGCCGGATATGCGGACTCCCTTGAGCGGTTTATCTTTCCCGTACTTTTCACGGACAGCCATCAGGCCGGGCATTTCCTTCTCGGCTATTTCGATTTCCTTTCTGCCCCAATCGGCCAATCCGATATCTTTTACCTTGTAATCCATTTTGGTCTCCTAACTTTATTCGATGTTATTTGAACCGGTTATTATAACGTTAATCCTTGCTATTTTCAAATTTGAGGGGGTAAAGTTATAATAGAATGGAAAATAATGCTAAAATGAGGCGAATTGAACCGAAAAGTCGGATTTAACAGCACCCGCCGGAAGTATCGCCGTCGCATCCGCACGAAGCGTTTTTTCCGCTGATAATCCCGTTCAGTACCGCATAGGCGCATCCGACCCCGCTGTTTACCGCTATAGCGTCCGCAGGGCAATTCAGTCTGCACGCACCGCACTCCATGCAATAATTCTTATCGATGATCATCGCTTTCCCTTCCGTGATTTCGAGGACGCTATGCGGGCAAACATCGATACAGATACCGCAACCGGTACATTTATTTCCGTCTATTACCAGGCTTTCGCCGTTCTTCAAATAAGCGTACCGCATAGAAGGCCTCCTATATTACTCTCAGGGTCTTGAGCAATTCCATGACAACCCCTCCCGCAACCGAAATGATAATCAGCGGGGTCGCTATCCCGACTTCCAGCTTCACCCCCGCCATCGAGGTAAATGTCGATGAACCGGTAAAATTCATCGCGAAGAACGACGATATAGCGGGGAGAAAACAGAGATAGATAATACTGTCGGCCAGTCCCGCGCGCGATAGAACGATCAGGGCGATTGTACCCGCTAACCCGAGCGCGAATCCTTTTAACGAGAAGGCGCGGAACGGTATCAGCGGGAGGAGTAACGGTACGAGAAACGCCCCGGTCAGGACCGCCCCGATGAACGGCAGTACGCCGTTAAATAGGCTCAGGTCGAACCGTTGATAACGCAGCAGGTTTGCAACGACGATCAGAACTACCGCTATCAGGCAATATTTCAGGCTGATGACAATTTCCAGCGGAGTCAGTTCCAGCCTGTCCGAAAAACTGAATGTTACTTCACGCATCTGCGGGGCCTTCTGGTAATTATCCGCGATATACGCCGGGATATCGGACGCGCGAACCGGGCCGTAAAGAACTTTAAATCCCGTCTCACGGGTGACCGTATGCGCGGATACGCCCACCGCCCCGAGTTGGGGGAGTATCAGTCGGTTATGCGAGACTATTTCTTTCAGTCTGACCTTAGCAATCCGTGCGATCAATTCGCCGGTTCCGAATGTGCCCTTACCCGCCGCGCACCACACGTTGATACCGCAGGTATCGAGGACGAGTATCCAAGCGGACAATCCATGCAACTCCCCGCGGAGCATGTCGAAGGTAAGTTTATAGTTCGCGGTAACGAATACGTCGGAATTTTCGCCGGGCGTACCCACCGCGTAAATCCCGGGCGCGACTGTGTAATGCATCCGTTTGATGCCGAGACGCACCATTATTTCGCCGCGTTTATCTTTTCCGGTGAGTTCTGTTGAGACCACGGGAATCAATCCCGCTTTGGTAAAACGCGAGCCGGTTATCCATTCCGGCGTTTTACATCCGCATCCCATGAAATCCTCCTATTTTTTGCAACAGAGAGATTGATCGGTTTTTCTCAATTTTCTCATCGCGGAAGCAAGCATACCTATGCTATCCATAATCATCGCGTGTTTTTCTGAAGGAATAGAGTCGAACATTCTGCCGTAATAGGTATTACAACTTCCGTTAATGTTTTTAAGAATCGTTCTCGCTTGTCCGGTAAGCGTAATAATCAGGAATCTCCGGTCTTCGGGATTCTCCTTACGCTCAATCAGGCCGTCCTTGAACATTTTATCGAGCGTCCGGCTGAGGGTACTGGTGTCGAGTTCAAGCCGTTCCGCAAGATCGCGAACCGATAGGTTATCCGACTCCTCCAATTCCAGCAGCGTGTGGCATTGAGCGAAACTGACCCCGCAGCATTCGCTCTGTCCCGCGATAGCCCGCTCAATCTCCCGTTCAAGAACCCTGAGCGTATGCCTGAAACCCCTCATTGCATCGTTTTCCATCATTGCTCCATCAATTCATTATACATTAATTGTAATATACAACTAATAAGGAGTCAAGAGGATTCGACGATTTTTTACGAATATTCGATGATTTGATCCTGATCGTGTATAATTATGAAAAATATTCCAACCGTGCTGGCGGTTTTACGTATAATATTAATAAGAAATGGAATAGAGGAAACCCGATGGGCGGTATCATAAAAAAACTCAGAACCTTAGGCCTGCTTCTGAAACGCGACCGGGACGGTTTGTTCGAAGGGATATGGGATGAGTACGGGAAGAATCTGCTGTACTATATCAGGAAAATCTCCGGGAATTCTTCCGACGCGGAGGATATGCTCCAGGAGATCATGCTGAAAATTTATGAAAATCTAGACAAATACTCCCCGGAGTACGCGATCAGCACATGGGTATATACCATCGCGCGCAACCATTGCCGGGATACGTACCGTAAACGCGCGGTAGAAACCATAACGATCGCGGACGAGGAAATATTCGCCGCGCGCGGGGGAACCCCCGAGTCGCTTGTCATATCGGGCGACCTGAACGAACGCACCGGATATTTCATCTCGCGTCTGCCGGATGCCGAACGGGAAATCGCGTTCCTCCGTTTCTATGAGGAAATGCCCTATCGGGAGATTTCCGGTATTACCGGGACGCCCGAGGGAACATTGAAATCCAAGGTTCACGATATCAGGAAAAGGCTCAAGGATTATTTGGAGGGAGTCAGATGAATATCGATAAACAGATGCGGGAGTATTTCCGCGCGGATGCGGAACGGATGGAGTATAACGATAGGGTGATTCGGGCTAAGTTCGAGCGGGTCAAACCGGATATACCGAACATCCCGATAGAGCGTCCGTCGTTTATCGGGCAGGTCGTATCGGCGGCGGGGCTTTTAATCTGTCTGATTTATCTCGCGGTGGTGGTAACCGGAACCTATACGCCGTCGAAATTGTCCGAAAACTCCGCGAAATTTTTCGTGAAGTACGATATTCCGGGAAAGTTCGAGGAAGCGCGGCAGTTTTTAGAGAAAAATATTAAATTCTAGGAGGAAATATATGAAAAAAGGGTATTGGATATTCTTATTACTGTTCTTTATACTGGTGGTTGGAACGTTTTTCCTCGCGACCGGGAAACTGGAAAGTATGCTGATTTATCTGGATATTGCGTCCATGGTCCTGGTGCCGGGATTCGCGATCCTGCTGTCGCTCGCGTTCTTCAGTCCCATGGAGATCGGTAACGCGTTCCGGTACGCGAAGGAGTCCGCGCCGTTCGATAAGAGCGAGATCGAGAAGGGTATCGTGTTCTTCACGACATTACAGACCCTGATCATATTCTCAGCGATATTCGGGGTGATATGCGGGGTAGTGGCGATCCTCCAGAATATCAGCGATCTGACGATTGTCGGGAAAAATATGGGTATCGCGCTGATAGTTCTGCTGTACGCGGCGTTTTTTATCTGTTTCCTGACACTTCCCTTCACGGGCGCGTTGAAAAAACGGCTTGCCGCGAATATGAAATAATGATAAGGGCTGTCTCAAAAGTGCATTTTTACATGTAATGTTTTGTCACTGCAGGGAACGAAGAGACGAAGCAGTCTGTTTAATTCTTTAAGGGTTATTAAAAAGATTGCTTCGCCCCGCGCATCGAAAATATATTGCGGCGCGGGGTTCGCAATGACAAGCTTTCTCTAATATAGGACTTTTGAGACAACCCCTAATCTTTTTCCATTTGTGTATTATTCTCCGCTATGCTATAATCTAGTATGAAAAAAAACATCACGGATATAGATAAAAAAAGCCTATTCAGCGCAATGATGTTTAAAAACCCTGTAATCCGCAGGTTTATCCCTATTTTTATTCCATTATTCATTGCCACTCTGGCTATTTTCGCTTTTCTATACTATAACTCTAAAAACTATATCTCGACAAACATGGAAATCAGCGAGAAGCATCTGACTGACAAGATAAAAGATGTTGTGGCGCTGAGAATAAAAGATATTATCGACGATACATTTATCATCGGCAATCTTCCTTATGTCAGGGACTTTCTGACCGGGAAGACTTTTCCGGGTTCCGGGTCTCTGCAATTAAAAAGAAGCCTGAAAATCTTTGCCGGCATAAAAAAATCATACGAACAGATCCGGCTGATCGGATTGGACGGGATGGAAAAAATCAGGGTGCAGTTGATCGATAATAATCCGGTTATCCTTCCCGATATTCAACTCCAGTATAAGGGAGACCGCTATTATTATAGTAATACTGTGAAACTCAACGATCAGCAGGTTTATCTTTCAATGATGGACCTAAATATTGAAAATAAAGTGATCGAAATCCCCTATAATCCCATGCTTCGTACCGGAATCCCGGTGTTTAATGAGAAAAATCTGCTCGTCGGAATAGCAGTGGTCAATTACCGGGCGAATGATCTTCTCGATATGATCGGGATGGAAAAGGAGCGCGCGAAGGATACCCGCGGAAAGATACTGTTTCTCAATAAGAACGGATACTGGATTATCGGGCCGACCCACGACGTCGAATGGGGATTTATGTTCGCCGATAAAACCAACAATAATATTATGAAAGTTTTTCCATCGGAATGGAAAAAAATGCTAGATGAAAAAACCGGCCAATTTTACTCCCCCAACGGATTATTCTCATTCACGACTATCGATCATTCGGATACGTTGGGCGATCTGGTGGTATCCGAGAACGGCGAATGGATCGTGTTATCATGGGTATCGCCGGAAACATTAAACAATATGTACAGCCCGCTGCGGTTATTATATATCCTGCTGACTTCTTTCAGTGTGATACTACTGGCATGGATATCTTACCGGCTCGCGGTAATGGGATACGATCAGAAACTGGTGCGTCAGGAACTGGAAATCGCGGCGATCACCGATCCGTTGACGGGACTGTATAACCGGCGGGCGTTTATCGATAAGGCCAATCTGGAGCTTGCCAGGGTGCGCCGCTATAAAACAAAGTTCTCGCTCGTGCTCGCGGATATCGACCACTTTAAAACGATTAACGACAGTTTCGGGCATTCCACGGGCGACGACGTGTTACGCAAGGTCTCGACCGCGATTCAGGCCGGGCTTCGCCGTACCGATATTGTTTGCCGATGGGGCGGCGAGGAATTTATCGTCCTCCTTCCCGACGCCAACCTCAAGAACGCCGCACTCTTCGCGAGCCGTCTCCGCCAGTACCTCCGCGAACTGGATATCCGTAATAACGGGCAGCGCCTGAAAGTGACCATGAGTTACGGGATTGCGTACTGCGACGGTACTAAGGACCTTGACGAATGCACGCGTATTGCCGACGAGGGATTATACTTCGCGAAAAGTATGGGACGCGATCAGGTACGTTCGATACAGGCGCCGAAAGACGAAGATAAAAAAGGCGGAAAAAAGCGAAGCGCTGCGAAAGGGGAAAGTGGAGATATAAAGGAATAGCCACCGAGCGGGATCGAACCGCTGGCCTACTGATTACGAATCAATTGCTCTACCAGCTGAGCTACGGTGGCATATTCGAATGATCACTTCTTAAATAAGTCTTTGGAAACGATCACGAGCAGATATTTTAGCATTTCCTAGCGGGTTTTGCAAGATTTTAGAGCCTTCACGATTCAGGTGATGTTTTCCAATACCCCGTACAATATCTGAATAATAAGAACAAACGACGCATTATTACTTACCGCTTAATATATCCCCGCAGTCCCCGAAACATTCAGCTGATAGGTTTCCGATACGTTTGTGCTCGCGTAACGCAGCACCTCGATAATATACCATCCCGTGTTGGATGCGTTTATCGAAACTGTCTCGCCCGCGCCATACCCCATCGCTTCCGAACTGCCGAGGCGGTTCGCGGAAAAAATATCCCCATAATAGACAAACAGGCTGTCGTCGCATCCCGGCGGCACGTCGAGGGTCACGCTGAGCGACCCGGAGTTGGTGACCAGCACCTGATAATAGTCGTATGCGTGCAGGGCGAGGCTCTTATTCGTACTCCCCGCGCCTATCCATGTAAAATGCGGAAAGATGTATAACGCCCGTAGATAATTATCCCACAGCGAACCGGAAAGGAAATTTCCCACCCCGCCGTAAGTGTAGTCCAGATCGTCATAAAAGTGCAAAGTAGTAGAATAAGGGTATCCCGGCTGGTAGAACGTACCGAGGTAGAGGGCGATCCCGTGCGAACGCGGATTCCCTACAAAGATATCGCCGAGCGGGTTTTGATAATGAGCTATGACCATGTTGTCGATAGCGGTCATTAAATCCGCCGACGACGGCAGGGGATAGTTCTGCGCGAGGTCGTACAGGTCGAGATGGATATACCCGCCGTATGCCCGTGTATAGTACTGTTCGACCGTCCCGGTGAGCGTGGTGATGATCGATACGGGGATGTTCGTATGCGCGGGGTTCAGCCAAAGGTTGGTCGCGGCGGTCAGATCGGAGACATACGCCTCGAACTTCGCGTACACATTGGTGACCTGACGGAGGTCGTATGCCGCGAGAGTGGTATATGGTAGGTCTTTCCATGTATTCGAGTAGGACATCACGAGACTGTGGCAGAGGTTCGACGGGGTGGGGTTCATATCGAAACGGTCGAGCCAGTCGTCGTACTTCCATCCCCCGTTGGGTTCGAGGTCGGCGGACGCGACAATATAATCCGCGGCATCCTTGAGGTCGTACGCGGTCTCGAGCATTCCCATCAGGCACGCGTCGAACCCGATCACGTCGATACCCTTCCCGGCGAGCGCGGGCGCGAACTGGTTATTCCCGATAAAGTCGTCCCCGGATGTATCGTCATACGCGACCCCGAGCGTGTTGACATTGGTATTCCATTCCCACCCGTCGCCGTGATTCCACAGTATAAGGAAGGTATATCGGGTGCTATAGTTCGCGTTCGCCCAGTCGACAAACCGCGCGAGCGTGCCGGGGTCGCCCATATTAAGCTCGTCCGAGTCGCCTGTCGCGGAAAGCCCCATGCCGGACAGCCTCAGCGAGACGATCGTGTTATCGGGGGTGTTGTTCTGGTACATCGCCTGGTAGAGGCGCGTCCCCCTCCAGTCCCCGTCGGCGATAGACCAGCCGTAGATGCGGTCGAACAGGACGAGCACGATGATATTGGTATTCGTGAGCGCGCTCGCGGCTTCAATCTCGTTGAAGTCCTTGAGCGCGTCGGCCTCGAGATTGTTGTCGCCGTCGAGATACACCAGCACCATCCATAACGCGTTGGTCGGATGGGTTGGGGTATTATCGGCCGGCGGGACAGGCTCGTTTGTACAGGATATGAATATTAACGCGAGCAGGGCTAGGATAAAGGTGCGTATCATTGGAACTCCGGGAAATGTTTATCTAATAGTCTGACACGGAATCGTGGAAATTTCAAGCGGCGGATTAGAAATAAGTATTAACGAGAATACCTGACCGGGGCTTGCCATATTATTTCCCGCTTTCTATAATACTGTTGTCAGCTTGTCACTTATTACTTTACACTTTCCACTTCTAGGAGGCCGTATGCCCCAGCTAAGGCAGAACATTATCCTCAAGGAATGGGTGGTGATCGCCACCGAGCGCGCGAAACGTCCCGACCAGCTCCGCGAGGAAAAAGTTCCCGACTGCGACCGCCTGCCCGAGCATGACGACAAGTGCCCGTTCTGCGACAATCCCGGGGGTCATAAGGAGCAGGAGTTCCTGCGCATACCCGAGACCGGGCCGTGGCGCGTCCGGGTGGTCGCGAACCGTTACCCCGCCCTCGAACCCCCCACCGATAACATCCATGTTTATACCGAGGGGTTTTTCCGGTGGATGGACGGGGTCGGGCATCACGAGGTGATTATCGAATCGCCGAAGCATAACGAGACGATCGCGAATATGGAGATCGGGGACGTCGAACTGATTATCGAAACTTACCGGAAGCGGTACCTCGCGCTGAAAAAGAACGATTACCTCGAGACGATTATCCCGTTCAGGAACCACGGCGTCCGTGCGGGGGCGTCGATACCCCATCCGCATTCGCAGATTATCGCGGTGCCGGTTATCCCGCGCGACGTGATGACGCGGATGAACGAGAGCATCCGTTACCACGAGGAGCACCGGGGATGCGTGTTCTGCAAGGCGCTCAATAACGAGCTGGAGGTGGGCGAGCGCATCGTGCTGGAGACCCCCGACTTCGTGTCGTTTATCCCCTATGCCGCCGCATCGCCGTTCCATACATGGGTGTTCCCGAAACGGCATAGTTCCGACTTCGGGGATATTACCGACGAGGATATCAATGACTTGGCGTATGTCCTGCGCGGCACGCTGCGGAAAATCCATATCGGCCTCAACGACCCCGACTATAATTTCATTATCCGTTCCGCGCCGCGCGGCTACAGTAACTCGGAGTTCTTCCATTGGTATATCACCATCGTCCCGCGCCTGACGCGCACCGCGGGGTTCGAGCTCGGCACCGGGATGTTCATCAACCCGTCGATACCGGAGAACGACGCGGAGTACCTTCGGAGCATCAAGATATAACTTCCTTGCCAAATCAACGCTTACGTAATATAATATTCCGGTTGCATGACTTAGGAACTTAACAAGTCATACCCTGAGCCTGTACCGAGTAAAACGAGGTGCGAAGTCGAAGGGTAGATGAAGGAGTCATTATGGAATTCGATTATATCATCGTCGGAGCGGGATTTTCGGGCGCGGTGCTCGCGGAACGGCTGGCCTGCCAGCGCGGCGCGAAGGTGCTGATTGTCGATAAACGCCTCCATATCGGAGGAAACTGTTATGACTGCTACGATAAGAACGGCGTGCTGATCCACCTCTACGGCCCGCATATTTTTCACACCCCGTACAAGACGGTCTGGGATTATATCAGCCGTTTCAGCGAAATGCATCTCTATCATCACCGCGTCCTCGGGCTGATCGAGGGGCGGAAGGTACCGATTCCGTTCAGCCTGGCTACTATGGACGGGCTTTTACCGAAATCGCTCGGACAGCGTATCGAGGAGAAACTCATCAAGGAGTTCGGGATGGGGCAGAAGGTGCCGATCCTGAAGCTCCGCGAGGAGAACGACCCCGACCTGAAATTCCTCGCGGGATATGTGTACGAGAAGATATTCGCGTTCTATACCGAGAAGCAGTGGGGATTGAAGCCGGAGGAGCTTACCCCGGAGGTGACCGGACGGGTTCCCGTGTATATCAGCTGGGACGACCGCTATTTTCAGGACCGTTATCAGGGGATGCCGGTCGAGGGATATACCCGGTTGTTCGAACGGATGCTCGACCATCCCAATATCAAACTGATGATGAATACCGACTATTTCGAGATCAGGGACGAGATTCAGGCGAAAAAGAAACTCATTTACACCGGCCCCGTCGATGCGTTCTTCGAGTACCGTTTCGGCAAACTCAGCTACCGCACGCTCGACTTCGTGTTCGAAAATCACCCCAAGGAACGTTATCAGGAGACCGCGACCGTGAACTATCCCAACGATTACGGGTTTACCCGCATATCGGAATTCAAGCTGATGACCGGGCAGGTTTCCCCGACCACGACTATTGTGAAGGAGTTCTCCCGCGAGGCGGAGATCGGGAAGGACGAACTGTATTACCCGATGTTTACCGACGAGTGGCTCGCCAAATACAAGCAGTACGAGGCCGAGGCTAAGAAGCTCGGGGACGTCGTGTTCCTCGGACGGCTCGCCCAGTATAAGTACTATAATATGGATCAGACGATACTCGCGGCGCTCGAAGCGTTCGACCGCCTGTAATTAAATTAAATTGAATTTTCATTTTATTAGATAAAGTACTTTAACTAATTTTTATTTATTTCCTTGAAAACAGATCGCCATTGATTTAAATTATCTCCACGTGCTGGCGTATGAAGATGATACAGATTACAGTTTTTTAACTCGGGATGGTTAATTTATTAAATAGTATTTATGAAAAAATTAAGGGGAGTTCTAATAAATTTCCTAAAGATACCAAATTCACCTTGTATTGGCCCCAATTAATCAAGCAATTTTTAAGCCTAATTTTTCCTGATTCTCACGGTAACAAACCGGGGATTGATATCCCAATCGTTCTATAATCCAATGATGATTATAGTTCACAATAAAGTAT
>JABLXV010000059.1 GCA_013177895.1 Brevinematales bacterium
TCGCCCCTTAGTACTCGGAGTACCAGTTCTCCCTTTCTTTTCGCGCTGTTTCTTTGGCTCATTTTTCGTCTCCTTCTAAGCTATATTTTAGCTTAAAAAGTGCTCGCTTTCAACTGGGGCTATTATAGCTGTTAATGTATATTTTGAATAATTATATTCGTCAATCAACTTTAAAACCGTTTTATTAGGGTGGCTAGAACAATATTTTTTTAATCCTTCATACATATCTTTGGAGATTTTACAGAATTCAATATATTTTTCAGCCTGTCTTTCAGCAGGATTGTTCTGATAGTTACATTCATAACCTTTCGCTATCTCTTGATCCCATATCGGAAAGAAATGAGGCGCTAAAAGATGTAATGCCTTCGCTACAGCTACAGGACTCCTTTTTACCTTATCTTTACCCTTTTCCTTTACGGTAATTTTTAAGACTTCGCGGAGATCATTGAATATTATTTTTATTTCATCTTTTTCTTGATCTATATCGAATGAATCGATTTTTCTATTTCTGTAACCTTCTAACATCTTAAAATTCTTTTTAATATAATCTTCAAGATCGTTAAAGTTAAAAAAACCATATCTATAAAATGCCTGATTCCATGTTAATAACAGCGCCCCCAAACCATCCGCCATTTCTGCCGGCTTGTCCCAAAATTGTTCAATATAAAAAGTCGCCACTTTATACATCCCTTCTCTTGGTTCATTTTCTTCATACTTTTTTATACCTTCTTCAAACTCCTTTTTCGTTGGAAATTCCATAGAACTACCTCCTAAAAAATTCCGAATGTATTGAATCAAATTTCATCATTTCTCTATAAACGCTAACACATCATTATAGTACTATAACAGCATGTATCAATTAAATATATGGATTATTTTTCGTTAAAATTGGTATCCTCATGAAATTTACCCTTCCCGGACTTCCCCGCCCCACGCCAGATAGTTCGTCCTGACGAATTCCACGATGCGGTCATGCTCTTCCGCGCCGTTGCCCTGAATCTCCATCGGCGCGCTGAATTTGACATGGATCGGGGTGTTCCACCTGAACGGGCCGAAGTCCCGGATGACCTTGCCGTTCTGCCAGAAGTCGGTCTTGATCGCGACCGGCAATATCTTCGCGCCCGCGCGTTTCGCGAGCTTGATCCCCATACTGTTGAAATCCTTAGGTACGAATACGGTATGCCGTGTGCCCTCGGGGAATATGATGATCGACCGCCCGGCGTGCAGGAGTTTCTCGCCCTCGGACATCACCCGTTGGAAATCGTCCCGGGGGTTCTGACGGGTCACGCCGATCGCGCCGATCGCCCGCATAATCTCGCTGAAACCCTTCCGTTTCAGCAGACTCTCCTTGACGACATAGGTCACATCGTGGTAATAGTTGAAGAGGCACGGGAAAAGGAACGTCTCGAGGGTGCTCATGTGGTTGCTGACGATGACGAACGGGCCTTTGTTGCCGCGGATGTGGTCGATACCCTCGATATGAAAGCGCCCCCCGCTGTTCTCGATTGCCCGCATGACGTCGTAAGCATGACGGGCGAACACGTACTTATCGAATTGGTTGCGCGCGGAAAGTTTGTCCCCTGTGCTGACGATACCGTAGATATTAAAGAGGAAACCGATGCGCGCGCCGAAGAAGATGCGGTCGACGAGGTAACGCGGCGTATCCGTCGGGGTGTCGTAGGTGCCGCCGGGGAACGGGTATTCGGTCAACGGGGGCATTTTCATAGTTCGCCCTCCAGCCGCCCCACCACGAACCGCGCGATATCGTCCGCGCCGGAAACAAGGTTCAGATTGACGATGTTCCGGCGGTAGGTTTTAAGTATATCGCTATTCATTATGTTATCCATGACAGGCCAGAACGTCTTCGCGTCCGGGGTATACCATCCCACTTTATTCTCCACACAGTAATCGATATTCGGCTTTTCCGCCTGGTTCGCCCATGACGTAAAGATGAGCGGAGCCTTCATAAACAGCGCCTCGAACGTGGTGGACGCGCCCGCTTTCGCGATACACAGGTCGGACGCGGACAGGAGCTCGTTCATATTATTCACGAAACCCAGCGGTACGAGGTTGGTGTCGGACTTCTCCTCGCGCACCATCCGTTCGAGCTCGTCCTTGAGCGCGGCGTTCTTCCCGCATACGTTGAGGATATTGACCTTATAGCCCTTGCGGTACATCTCGCGGACATATCCCGCGATCATCCCGATACCCTGCCCGCCTTCGCTGGTCAGGATCGTGATACGCGACGGGTCGAGGTTATACTGTTTCTGGATCTCAGCGCGGGTGTGCGCGAGGATCAGGAACTTATTATTTACCGGGAACGGGAATACCTTGATACGGTCGGGTTTGATGCCGCGCCGCATACATTTCGCCTTGGATTTTTCCGACGCGACGACGATATTATCCGCGCGTTTCTCGCACCAGAACGAGTAGGCGTCGAACGGGTCGGTAATACAGCCGATGACCTTCGCCGGGAGTCTGAGCTTATCGCGCGCCATCGCCGCGACCGATAGGGAGTAGTAATGGCAGGAAAAGATCAGGTCGGGATTGTACGCCCTGACGAATTCGCGCCCCTTGCGGATGAAGCTGCCGAACCCGATAGGCAGGACGAGATGTCCGACCGGGTGGGTGAGCTCCATCATCCGGTAAGTGATACGGGCGTAGGTATGGTTCTTGAGGCACGCGTCCCAGAAGCCCTTCATCCGCTTATCGGCGGCGAGAGCCCCCGCCGCGACCGCGAAGTCCACGACGTCGATCTGGTACTTCCCGGGGAATAGTTCCTCGATGGAGTCCTTGACTGCGAGCGCGGGCATTTTATGCCCCGCTCCGGCCTCGAGAATCGGCATGAGTATCTTTTTCTTCGGCATAGATAGTCCTTAAATGTCAGTGCGTATATTTTAACGGAAAGAGGGGAGAATGACAAGATTAAAATAATATCGAACGTGATTATTTGCACAGAATGTACTACAGATCTCGATTTATATATTATCTGATTTGATGCTGATTTGTTTCAATATCGCCTGTAACCATTTATCATGATCAGGGTCATAGCCTTTTGTACCGAATGGTATCGGATAGAAAGGGGTACTTAAGAGTTCATGTTCGGGTAGAATAACTTTATATCCATTATTTTCTAAAAGTGTTTTTACCATCACTATTTCTGCGGCAATGAACCATGCTCGGTTAAATTCTCCTGTTCCGTATGGGCGAATGATTGCCATATTTCGGAGATGATAATCACAGATCGAGCCTATTAATTCAGGTTCGATGGTTTCTTGATTTTCAATGCGGGATACTAAACATTGGTAGATTTCTAGATCGATCGGTTTTGCATTTTTTATTCTTGAATAACCCGGTAAATCACCGAATTTTTCTAATAGGTATAGTAAAAATAAAGCACAAGGTTGAGAGTGAACGAATTCTTCATCATTGCTGGAAAGGTATTCTAAAACAAAACGGCCTGTAATGAATTTCAAGATATTTTTTAAACCAAAGATATAGCAAAGAGCAATACTATGGCAATAACGGAGGGCTATGCCATACTCCCATAAACCGAATTTCTTTGCGTAAAACTGCCAATAAAGGACACGTTCGAGTTCCTGCCATGCATCGGGTTTGTTGGAAATAATTTTTGAATTGAAAATTTCATCCATGATATCGTAGGTTGTAATTCCTAAAAGAGCTATCATTTTTTCATTCAGTTGATTCTCTTTTAGACCGAATTCTGTATAAAAATGATACCGTTCTAGGAAATTCTTTTCAGGCCTTCCCTCTATGTAGTTTTTATAATACTTGGCGAGCTTTTCATTAACACGGCGGATAATTTCACTGTTCTTCAAGATAGTCCCTTAAGAAAGTAATTACAGCTCCTTGATCCGTTTGACCTGTTCGATATCCTCAGGTTCCAGTTGCGGGTATGTCCTGAGCACATCGTGATGACTTGAACCGGTTGCAAGCATTTTTACTATTTCCTTGACCGAGATGTGAGTCTCCCTGATAGACGGCAGACCCTTGCAGAATTCCGGCGATACCGTTATCCTGTCGAGCTTTTCCATAAGTCCCCCTTTCTCAAAACCCCTTCACTTATCTAAATTGTAGTGCCTGATTTCGTCCAGTTTTTTTCGCGTCTTATCACGCTGTTTATCCAGCGGATACCCCATCGTGATGACCATATCGATCTTTTTCCCCTCGGAGATGTTCAATAGCTTATTGAGCGGCTTCTCGTTGAACCATCCCAGCATGCATGTCCCCAGGCCTTCCTCAGCGGCCTGAAGGCAGAAATGTTCCGCCGCGATACCGATATCGATCAGGTTGTACGGGCGATTCTTGATAGCCCCGCCGACGCGCGCGGTCAGGTTCGACGGTTCGGTGACTACGACCACCATGACCGGCGCGGTGAGCGTAAAATGATTGAAATTGAGTATCACGCCGAATGTTTCGCTCGCGACCTTCTTCCGTAAATCCGGGTCGTCGATCACGATAAAGTACCACGGTTGGGAATTGCACGCGGACGGCGCGATGCGCGCGGCCTCGAGACAACGCTCTATTTTTTCACGCTCTACCGGCGTATCCTTATATTTCCTGTTGCTCTGCCGGAATTTCGCCAATTCCATAAATGTCATTCATATTCTCCATTCGTTAATTATCTGCAATCAGGTTATCCCTCGACAGCACCTCGGCTTCGCTTCCCTCGCTGATACTCGGGACAGGCGGTAAAAGGCTCGGGATGACTCCAACCCGTCACACTGAGCGTAGTCGAAGCATGAGCGCTTGCCCCGCGTTCCTCGCGGGGTGTCGAAGCATGAGCCCAAATAAGCGGGAATCCCCTAACGGGTTCGCCAGCCTGCCGGGTATTACTGTACGTTATATTATCCCATGATTTACGGAAAAAAGAAAGAAATTTTACTTTTATTCGCCCGTACCCGAAAATATATCCGCGGGGAAACGAATGGAAAAATGCGGGTGTTGTTCTACGGAAATCGGCGGCGAACCGGGTAAAGTAAAAATCGGCGGGAAAACCTACTGCGGCGACTGCGCCAAGGTGTGCCGGAAGTGCGGCCGTGTGATGATAAACGGGAAGCACAAGTCCGAAAAAATACGCAATCTCGATTATTGCCCCGAATGTTACGCGAGTCTGCTTCACCCTGTCTGTGCGGGGTGCGGGAAATCGCTGACCGCGAAGCGCGCGTTTACCCATCTCCGTTCTTTCTATTGCCCCGTGTGCATTACCGCGCCCCTCTGTCCCTCCTGCGGCCGGCCGCATTCCGCCGATACGGACAAACGTTGCCCGAAGTGCGGGGATATCCACGGGATTACCCCGAAGAAGGCGATGGGGATTTATCAACGGGTGGTGTCCAATATCCTTTTCCATTTCAATCTCCTCCTGCCGGGCGACGTGCCTATCCATCTTGTGCAGTTTTCCGGGCTCCAGAACTACGCGGGCGGGACAAACCTGCGGACGGCCGGATTATTCGTACCGTTGAAGAACGCCAACATACTCGGGAATATCTACATAGTACCGTACTACCCGGAGGAATATTTCGTGACCGTGCTGACCCATGAGCTGACGCACGCGTGGCAGTACCTCCATTGGAAGCGGAAGGATTATGAGAATATCGAGCTCCGGGAGGGGATGGCGATCTATATCGAGTACGAGTACGCCAAAATCTGCCACTATTACGCCGAGGTCGGCGCGATCGATACGATGCTCGAGGTCAACCGCGACCTTCCGCATATCGCGGGATTCCGCCGTATACAGGAACTCTCGAAAACCCGTAAGCCCGAAGGCCTCCTCACATTCTTTCAGTCTATTTAGAAAAATAGTCACTGTCTATAATAAAAAACCCGGATACCATAAAGTACCCGGGCATATCGTGAGAATCCATTCTATCTGGAATTAAGCTCCGCTGCCGACTGTGATGCTGACCTTATTACCGGGCATTTTTTTAATTTGGATAAACTCGATAGCGACATAGATATTGATAGCGGTTATCTCGCCCTTTTCTTTCAGGACGGTTACCGTGCAGAAAGAGCCGTCGTCGAACGTTTTATCGTAACTCTTCTGCGGAAATGTCACAGTCTTGAGCGCGGGCAGATTGAATAATTTGAGGAATACGAATGCTTCCTGGACAGTCATTTCCGGGATAGTGACCGTATCGTCGCCGCCTTCAAAATATGCGTATTTTCTGATGATGATTCCCTTATCATAGAAGAAATTAACATCCAGTTGATACCCGTCGTCTTCTCCGGCAGGCTGAAAGCTGTTAGTGACTGTTTTCTTCAACGGCGCGAAGTTTTTGCTGAAATAATCGGCGAAACCGATACCGGGCTGGGGAACCGGCAGACGCCCCATAAAACCCTCGAAAACATATCCCTTATCCGCGCCGTATTTTACATATACCCATTTACCCTTGAGGCCTTCATAAGTCATCGTCACCGGAGCGGACTTTTCCTCTAATATCTCCACCGCCGCGCCGTAAGGGATTTTCGTGAGCTTTTCGCCTTCAAGGCTGGGGGTTTTCCGCATATTGAGGCCGGACTGCGCGTAGATAAACAGCATCTTCGTACTACCCTGCGTCACTTGTTCCACTACGGAAGGCGCGGAATTGGTAGTCTTGTTCGCGCCGCCGCTATTACCGCATCCGATCACGGCTGCCGTAAGAAACAGCGCCGGTATTAAGGATAATTTCTTCATAAATCCCTCCATGTATATCAGATTAAATAACTATCTCAACTATTTTCCCCCGGGGAATAAATCATCCGTCTGCGCGAACAGGCCGAATATTCCTCCGGAATGCAGGAACAGGATATTCGATTTCTGCGCGAACCCGCCGTCCTTGATCATTTTTGCCATTCCCTGGAACGCCTTCCCGGTATAGACCGGATCGAGGAATATCCCCTCCATCCGCGCGATCCGCTTGATCAGCTCGACTCCTTCCGGCGTGGTTTTAGCGTACCCCGGCCCGACAAACCCGTCCACCATCTGGATGATATCCGCGTGATGAGGGAGAGTGAGACGATGCTCGGCGATATAATCCCGCACCAGAGCGTCGATACGCTCGTGGAAATACTTCGCATCGAGCATGACATTAACGCCGTATAGCCTGACTTTCCAGTCGATCAATTCCTTGAAGAGAATCAGCCCGCCGAGAGTTCCCCCTGTGCCCACCGCGCAGAACACGGCGTCGAACGAGGTATGCATCTGCTTCTCCTGTTCGCGGATTTCGAGGCCTGCCGCGATATACCCGTTCAGCCCGACCGTATCCGTCCCGCCCATCGGCATCACATACGGCTTGTATCCCTTCGCGCGCATCGCTTCCGCGGTCTCTGCGATCAGCGCGCCGCTGTTATGGAAAAGGTCGTGATCGTCCACCCAGCGTATTTCCGCGCCGAGAAGCTGATCGAGCAGGAGATTCCCCTGATAGCCCGCGCCGGGGTCGGTCCCGCCGAGTATCAGCACCGGATGCCATCCGACTCGCCGGCAAAGCACCGCCGCCGCACGCGCGTGATTGGACTGGATACCCCCGCAGGTTATCATACAGTCCGCGCCCTCAGCCCGCGCTTTGAACAGATGGTATTCCAGCTTCCGTATCTTATTCCCGGAAAGCCCGGTTCCCGTCAGGTCGTCCCGTTTGACAAAGACATTGGTTCCGATCTCCTGACTGAAGCGGTCGAGACGTTGAATCGGAGTCGGAGCATGAAGAATAGCCTCTTTTTTCTTTAAAAAATCGAACATAGCGCCACCCCCTGAATTTTCTACGGTCCCTTGACCGGCGCGGCCAATCCTGTGAACGGATAGGCGTCGATATAAACCGGCGGGATAATAAACACTCCGTTGGTATCGATATAGCCCCATTTTCCTTCCGACTTCACGGGAGCGAGCCCACCCTTAAACGGGTACGCTTCTTCATAGGCGAACGGAATCTTCAACTGGCCCGATTGATCCATATAACCGTACTTACCCTTACCTTTGACAGGCGCGAGCCCGCCGACACAGCTTCCGGCGTTCTCGAGGATCGGTTTCATTACGATCTGTCCTTTATTATCGATATACCCGTAACGGTTGGAGACTGCGAATACGGATAGCCCCTCCGACTGCGTGAACAGTTCGTCGAGCGAGGGTATAAGTACGATTACGCCGTTGGTACTCATCATCCCGTACAGTTCGTTACTCTGCACCACCGCGACTCCGCCCGAAAACGGCAGGGCTTTATCGAAAAAGAATCCTCCCACCGGCAACCCGGACAGGGACAGGAATCCGTACATTCCGCCTTTCTTGACAATGGCGTGATGATTGAGGTACGGATATGCCTCGGAATACTTGGGCGGTATCACGATATTCCCGTTCCGGTCGATATACCCGAATAAATCGCCGATCTGGATAACAGCCTTACCCTCGGAGAATTTACCTCCCTTGATGACCGTTAACTGCTGGATCGCCCATTGCGCGCAATGACGGATATCCGGGTCGGTATCCTGAAGGAGGGACGTCAGCGGGACGAGCGATAGGTCGCCGTCGATCAGGCTGAGCGCGCGTATCGCCATCAGGCGCACCTGCTTATCGGAGTCCTTGAATAACCCGCATAACACCGGAACCGAGTCGTCCGCGCGGATTTGTCCGAGCGCCCATGCGGATAAAAAACGTACCAGCGGGTCGGTATCGGTCAGGGCGGTCGTGAGCGCCCGTTCGCCGCCGGAGGTCTTGTACTCCCCGAGCGCCCATGCGGAGAGCTGCCGTTCGAATACGTCGGCGGACTTCATCAGCGCGATAATGCTCTTCAGGCTTTTATCCTTTCCTAATAACGGGTTTCCTTTGACTGTCTGATGGACGCTCTCTATTTTCGCGAGGAGGGCGGTAAAGATTTCTTTCGGTTCCCTCGCGAGGTGATTCATGCTGAGAATAATTTTACCGGTTTTATCGATATACCCGAAAACCATTTTTCCGCCGATATTGCCGAGAGTCTTTTCCGCGGGGAATCCCACCAGCGCCAATCCGTCCGAAAACCCGTCCGCGAAGAGGAAGAACGGTTTGACGAGGTAGTTTCCTTTTTTATCGATATACGCGTATTTCATGCCCTCTTTTATCACGGCAAATCCCTCGCGGAAGCCGTAGGCCTCGGTAAATAGTCCGGTAATCGCCACTTTCCCGGTCTTATCGATATATTGGATGCGGTTGGATAGTTCGACCGGCGCGAGGCCGTCGGAGAAGGACGCGGCCATACTGTACAGAGGCGGGACTATCAATAAGCCGTTTGAATCGATATAGCCGAATTTGTCTCCGGTACGGACGACCGCCATATTTTCGCTGAACGCCCACACCTCATCGAAACGGGGCGGTATCAGGTACTCGCCGGATTTATTGATGACGCCGTATTTCCCCCCTCCGCATGAAAGTATCAGAAGTGTGAACAGAACGAGAACGGTAAATTTTTTCATTGAGAATCCCCGGGTTTTATCTAGACAATTATAACGGTTTTGATAAAAAAAGCCTAAAAATCAGCGGAATATCGTTGAAGTTCAGTATATATATTCGTTGGCGTAGAAACGGTGCGGGAGATTCGTATCGCCGGAAGAGAAGGGAACTTAATATGGCCTTGATGACGAACTTATCATGTCATTGCGATGCCGGGCTACAAAACTTATTGAAGCGCGGTAGAAGCAATCTGTTTTTATGCAAAATAACAATGAATAAAACAGACTGCTTCACCCCGCGTATCGAAAACATATTGCAACGCGGGGTATCGCAGTGACAGGAAATTAAAAATCCTTGTTTGTCAACACGCCCGGCCTGGCGGAAAATCAGTAATCTAAATAGGACGTAAAGTTGAGGATATAGAATTTTTTCAGAGAGGTGTCGTAACGGAGGCGGATATCCATAATTTCGCGGTCTTTGCTCTTGAGAACGAGGTAATGAGTCGCGCTTCCGTCGCCCTGATCGTTATCTCCCTCATAGGCGTCCACCGTATAATCTTGCCAGAATTCTTGGCTATATTTGTAGAGTTCTGATATAATATTCGTATCGATTTCGACGAGAAGCGGAATGTTCTTGTTGGAAATCAATTCGGAGAGAGTGTTGGTAAACGACCCCTCGCAGAGAAAGATGCCTAGATTTCTCGCCTTCTCCGTCAAATCTTCCGGCGACGAACAAGCCGCCGCGAAAGTAATCGAGATGATTGTTAGGAATATGAATTTTTTCATAGTTTCTCCCTAAGATGATTATCATTTTACAATAGAATAAGTTTTTTTTCAATCGGATGCCGTCGAAAATTAAAATTTTTTTTCGGAAGTATTATATAATATAATATAAAAATTATATTATATATAGGCCGGAATTAACCTGAAAAATATTTCATATTAATTAAAACTTAACCTGATTCTGTTATGATTCCGTGTTATAATAAATTAACGGGGAGATGAGGGTTGATTTACAGACTGCTTTTTATTATCACGGTTTCCGTAGTACTCAGCGGATGTCAAGTGGAGGTAAGCAGTTATCTACCTAATACGGGAGATTTTTCCGCGATAGCGTCTATGCCCGCCGGGAGTACCAACCATAACCCCGCATTCAAAGGCCCCTACGTCAATATCACCAATATCAATTACACCGACACTTTTCACGGTACGACCACTATCGCCGAACTCCGTTATATCATGGAATCGCAGGGCGATTTTGTAGGCGGGAATTACCAGATCAAAGGGGTAATCACAGGACTCTGTTCCTACGGCGGGGCATTCACCTCCTATCAGCTCTATGTGCAGGACTGTACCGGCGGGATTTACTTCTGGGTATCCGGCGGCGTTTCTGGCGTGACATCCACCTGCCTCGGGCAGGTGATTACATGCACGGTGACCGCCGCGCAATCGTATAAAGGCCTGAAAGAAGTATCCGCGGTGTCCGGGGTGAGTGTGACTCCTACGGGCGCGCCGTCCGCGATCTATGTCCAGGATCTCCGGAATCTGGCGGGTATCGAGGATGCGATAGTGATCCGCGCGACCGGGACTGTCAAAGAAGTCAAGAAGGATTCGTCGGGCGTGCAGGTGGTCTATTTTAACGAGAGTATCCCGCCGTATTATTCCATCAACGGCGCTTACTCGCCCGGAGACCGTGTCACGATGATCGGGCCGTTATGGATGGGCAATCAGTTACTGATGATAGACGGATACGAAGCGTATGTCCATGTAGATACGACCTATACGTCGATATGGTAGATAAGAGACCTCCCGGCCTACGCCGGAAGGCAAGCAAGTTACAGGTAGAAAGTGGAAATCCCGTTACGCAGTGAGGAACGCGGGGCAAGTGCTCATGCTTCGACACCCCGCTAGGAACGCGGGGCAAGCGCTCATGCTTCGACAAGCTCACACTTCGACTACGCTCAGTGTGACGGGGTGGAGTCACCCCGAGCCTGTCGAGGGGCACTCCGAGCCTTTTACCGAGCGAAGCCGAGGTGCAGTCGAGGAATATTCTATATTACGATATTTTCATGCTGAAATAAATCCAGGAGGAATATAATGAGTAAAAAGGCGATTTTTGGTTCGTCTTTACTGGCGATACTCGCGCTGTTCGCGGCCGGATGTACTACCGAACCGGTCGATGGAAATAATCCAGCGCAAGCCGGTCCTACTATTACGATAACCAGTCCCGCTGAGGGGTTTGTGAGCTCGGATACTAACGTGACCGTATCCGGTACTGCGTCCGACTCCGACGGAGTGATAGGGACCTACCTGAAAGTGGATAGCGGCGCATTTAAGAAAATCGGTACGACGTCGTTCAATACGAATCTTGTCTTAGCTCCGGGCGCGCATGTCCTGAAGATCTACGCGTTCGACGGGCAGGCTAATTCGTCCGCGACTAATACCCGTAATATTACGGTATCGATCGCGGGTAGTGACTCTATCCCGCCTGTATTGACTGTTACCTCTCCCGCATCGGCATCGACGGTCTCAGGGACTTCCAACGTAACGCTTGCGGGCACGGTTTCCGACAACCTGAGCGGTGTCGAGGGCGTATACCTGAAAATCAACGCCGGCGCATTCGCTAAGTTCGCCGCTGGGGATTTCAGTACGAATTTGATTTTTGCTAACGGTACGACGAACACGTTGAAAATATACGCGATGGACGTATCGAACAATATTTCCGCGACCAATGAGTTCGAAGTAATTATCGCGGTCGGTTTCGTAGGCCCGAACTGGGACTTTGAAGCATGGACGGGGAATTGGCCCGATAACTGGACGAACGCGTTGAACGGTATTACGGCGGTTGACTTTACCACAGTCGCAAAGAGCGCGCTGAACAATGGCTACGGCGGTACCGGGTATGCTGTGAGCTTGAGCCAGTCTTCGGTAAATTATCCTATGCTGTGGAATAAAACGGAGATACCCGTTACGGCGGGCGATCAGGTGATCGTGAAGTATTTCGCGAAGATGATTTCCGGTGCGCCGAGATGCACCACCTACATGGCGTTTTACAACGGTACCAATCAGACGGGCTTCATAAACAAGTATTATGGTTCGACGTATATCCTTGACGGCTCATGGAAGGAAATCTATACCGTTACCACCATCGGTGCGGGAACCAACTATATGTATGCGGGCATCGAAGGCGCAAGCAGTAGTTATACCGGCGCCTTCCTCGCGGACGGTATGATCGCCGGAGTCATCAGCGATATTGACAGCGTTGCTCCTTCTATCGATAGCTGGACCACGCCTGCCGATGCATCCACCCAACTGATCGGTTCCGTCGGGTTCGCCGGTACGGTGAGCGACGACGTAGCTGTTAAGTATGTTTATGCGTCTATCGGAAGCGTGACCAATATGGCAGTGCCTGCCAGTGGTGCGTTTACGGTAAACGTCAGCTATCTGACGACAGGAACGAATTTAGATATTTATCTCTGGGCGGAAGATTTCGCGGGGCATGTTTCAACTCCTCTCAATCGTACAATAACGCTCACCAATATGGATACCAGCGGATTGCCGACTGAATTGTTCTTCTCGGGATATTTTGAGAGCGCGCCGGGTAGTCGTAAAGCGATTGTAATCTATAATCCTACTACGAATACGGTTAATCTTGATGCATATAAACTTCATAAAGGTGTAAATGGCGCCGCTTTCCCCGGAACAATTCTTTCTCTCTCGAATCGCTCTATTCCGTCAGGCGCAGTGTTTGCAATTGGGCATGGCGATGCGACTAACCATATACTGCTCAATCTCACTAACAGTACTTTCTGTAATTGGAACGGTAACGATATAGTGGGTCTCTCGAAGAATGGCGTGCTTATCGATACCGTCGGTTTATTCGGTGATGTTCAAGCGACAGGATGGGCTGTAGCCGGTGTTGCAAATGCGACGGTAGATCATGTTCTTATTAGGAAATATATGGTTACTATAGGGACGAACGATTGGGCTGTCGCCGCAGGTACGGATGCGGGTTCTTCTCAATGGCAGGTATACAGTATCAATGCGGATGAATGGAGACTGACCAATTTCTCCTGCGTTAAGCCGTAAGTAATGAATCTATTTCCCCCGTCCCGCGAAAGCGGGGCGGGGTTGTATTTATTTTTATAATTTTTTTATACCGGAGACCAAGATGTTCAAGCGCCTTTTTTTTATTATATCCGTTTTATCGCTCTTACTCACACTCGGGTGCCTCGGGGAACCCGACGGCAAGCCGTACTCCGGGCTGACCGGCCTCATGGAGACCCGTTCCTCCCTCTATGTGGAGGAAGTGCACTGGGCGGGGAGTGTCGATAATACCGGCGCGAACTCCAACCTCGACGATGACTTTATCGAGGTGTGCAACGCTTATTACGGGGTGGTCGATTATTCCGGGTGGATCATTATAGTCGAGGGGCAGAGCTATCTGCGGATTGTCCTGCCGCAGGGGGCTGTGCTCGATAAGGGCGATACGTTCACAATCGGCAATAACACCAACGGCGCGTTTACGCAATTCGATATGATAGTCCCCGAGCTGAAACTCCCAAGCACGGGGTTTGTAATCAATATATACGACGGCGGCGGGAAAAAATACGCCGATACCGCCGATTTCGGGGTCAATGAACCGATGCCGGTGCTGGACCCGCTCGCGGTAGGGAATTATCTGCCGGGTCAATCTCTCGAAGACACGGAAATCCGCGGTACGCCTGAAGGATTCATACGGCGGGGCGATGTCCAGCTATTACACGATTGAGAACTGGACGAGCTATACGCTTTCCGCGCCGAACTCGATTGTCAGGGCTTCGTACAATCAGGCGGTGTTCTGCTCGCCCGGCCAGGTGACCGGCGGCGAGGGCCAGAGCGGCGGCGGCGAGGAGTAGGGGGAAATATGCGGAAACTTTTACTTTTATTCATCCTGTCGATTCCATTTATTTCGTGCAATCTCGGCGAGCCGCCCGCGGGAAATTTCTGGGAAGGGCGAAAGGTTCAGGTGTATTTCACCGATCCTGGGTATAGCGCTAAAACCGGGGTGGATGAAAAGATACAGGATAAAATCAAGATGCTGATCGATTCCGCGAAGGATTCGGTTGACCTCTGCATCATGGGGTTTTCGGAGCCTACCATCTTCAGCGCGATTTACAGCGCGTGGAAACGCGGCGTAACCGTCCGGTTTGTCGGCGACTTCGGGTATCTGGACACCGCCGAGTACCAGACCCTTGTCGCGCTCGGTATCCAATTCCGTGTCGGAAATAAAGATAAGATCATGCACGATAAATATATTATCGTAGATAAACGTTATGTGGTCTGCGGTTCGGCGAATTTCACCGAGACGGGGATGTTCAGGAATAATAACAACGTGCTGTTTATCGATTCCCCGCAGATGGCGGCGTACTATACAGGCGACTTCGAGACCATGCTTATCAAGGGGCTTTTCGGTACCGATAAGACCGACCATTTTTTCCCGGGGTTCACGAATAACGTGTTTCATCTGACGAACGCCGATAACTCGGTGACCGCTATCTCAGCGCATTTTTCGCCGTATTACGGCGTCAACGCCTCGGAAACTACCCGTATGGACAAGATATTTTTAAACCTGATCGATACCGCGCGGGAACGGATTTATTTCGCGATTTACGCGTTCACACACGCCGATATCGCGAACAAGATGATTTCCGCCGCGAAGCTCAATAATGTCCTGGTGTACGGCGTGTTCGATAAAAGCTGGCATACCGGGAATAACGCGTCCACGCATCAGTTGTTTATCGACGAGATCGGCAATACCCCGAATATTTTCGTGAAGTATGACGGGAATAACAATCATGTCATAGGAAATACGTTGAGCGGCGAAAAATGCCATAACAAGTTTATGGTAATCGATCCGGGCACTACCAACGGCGTCGTGCTGACGGGGTCGATGAATTTCTCGAAAGCCGCGGCTTATAACGGCAATGACGAGAATTACCTCATTATCCGCGACCCGTTTATCGTGAATATGTACGCGAAGAACTTCGAGCAGATGTACGCGATCGGCGCTCATCCTACTAAGGACCTTGGCGGCGACGCTATGCAGAATATGCGCGAGGTTACAATCAGCGAGATTTGCTGGGGCGGCAGTATGGATTTTGACGGATACCGCAAGGCGGACGACCAGTTTATCGAAGTGAAGAATAACACCTCGCATGCGATCAACATATCGGGATGGTTTCTCTCCGGGATTACGCTTGTCCAGAAGGGGCATTATTATGTCATGTACATTTTCCCGGAGGGCACTGTTCTTCCGCCCGGGGGATTCCATGTACTGACCTACTCGACCAATTACGGGTATACCAAGCTCCAGGGGGCGAACACGTTCGAGCACCTGTTTTTCTTTAACTCCATCGATCATCCTTTTATCGAAATTTGGCTGAAGGACAAGAACGGGGCGATTGTCGATAAGGCGGGATATTTCAGCGCCGGGTCGCTCGCGCCTCTGCACGGGGATGTGCTCGATAACGGCACGCCGTCGGCATACGTGAAGTCGATGGTGCGTGTCGGGACGAACGACGGCACATTGATAGGAAACTGGACGACATGCGCGGTCAATCTCGCGGTGACGATGAACCCGTTATATAGAATAAACACATATGCCACTCCGGGTATGGAATGAGGGTAGAAATGACGCTAAAGTATTTATTTGCTCTGTTTATCGCGGCTGCGTTAAATAATGCATGCGCGCCGAATGAACATCTTATTATATTGCATACGGCGGACACGCTGTCGCAGTTCTTTAAAAATGAAGCGAGCGGGCTTGGCGGTTCGGCGCGCCTCAAATCTTATATCGAAAGTATCCGCGCGGCTTGCCCGAATGTTCTGGTTCTCGATTCCGGCGGAATCCTTCCCGGTTCGGTCTACGCGTCCATATTCAAGGGTAAAGTGAACATCGAGATGATGAACGCCATGGGTTACACCGCGCTTGCGCTGGGGCACCATGAATTCGACTACGGTATGGATAACCTGTTCATGCTTGACGACATCGCGAATTTCCCGTTCTTATCGGTGAACGTGATGGAGAAGAACAAAACGCGGACGGAGTTTACCCCGTATATTATCACCAATATCGCGGGCGCGAGTATTGTGATAATCGGCCTGACCACACCCGACCAGAATCTTTTTAACCGCAAGGTGGCGGAGCAGATCGATCTTTTGCCGCCGGAGCAGATTCTGAGCGATATCCTGCGCGGGAAAAAACTTGCCGAGACTAACGATATTGTGATACTCCTGAGTTATCTGGGCTTCGAACGTAACCTCGTGCTCGCGGAAGCATTTCCTGAGATAGATATTATCCTCTCGGGCTACGGGGATACAACGACTGTGATGCCGTATGTTACCCCGTCGACCTATATCGTGCAGCCCGGCAAGAACGGGAATTATGTCGGTAAGATAGACCTGACTATTTCCGAAGGGAAAATTAACACATTTAAGTATAATCTGGTCGCGATGAATAAAAATATTCCGGAATCGCAATGGGTTCTGACCTATCTGAGCGATAAGACCGAGATAGTCGACCAGAAGATGATGGAAAAAATATGCGATTCGATGATTACCCTCGACGCTACCACGATTCGGTCGTTCCCGGGGCCTATCGGGAATATGGTAGCGGATATTCTCGCTGATACCGCCAAGGCCGAAATCGCGGTAATCAACTCCGGCTCGATCCGCGCGTCGATTCCGATGGGTACGGTTCATATCGGCGATATTTACCAGTTATTCCCCTATGAGAATTATCTGGTCAAGGGGAAGCTGTCCGGTTCGACGCTCAAGCAGATTATCAAGAAGGGTATCGATAAACGCGGCAGCGGCGGATTCCTGTATTATTCGAAGGGATTGAACGTGACTGTCGGGACGAATAAAGAAGTCAGTATTCTATGGAACGGAGCGCCGCTTCAGGACGGAAAGGATTATTCTATTGCGACCGCCGATTTTCTATGGATGGGCGGCGACGGTTATGTGGAGTTCCTGAAATCGCAGGATATGACCAATACGGGTATGCTGATACGCGACGCTATCCTCAACTACCTGAAGAACGCGCAGATCATTACCGAACAGATCGCGGATCCGATACCGAGGATTGTATTTTTAATTGGAAAAACAGCGGTTAAATAAGGGCGGTTTTAAAAACTATTAACATTGTTAACATTACTTATGATATATCTTTAAGATACGCCCAATGGTCACTTCCTTGTCCTCTTTTCCTTTACAATCTGATTGAAAAGAGGGTTATTAGAAGTGACCGTAAATAGATATTACCCGGAGGAAGTATGAAAACCGTTCATGCGCTCAGACTCTTAGTCCTGATAATCGTCTTATTCGGCGCGTCCTGCGCGAAGACGGAAAAAATCGTCATCATGCATTTTAACGACACGCATTCCTATATGCTTCCTTATATCAACGCGAATAAAGAATCGCTCGGCGGCGCGGCGCGTCAGGTGACCATTGTAAACACGTATCGCGTTAAATTCCCGGATATGCTCCTTGTCCAGGCGGGGGATACCCTTTCCGGTACTCTTTTCAGCTCGATATATAAAGGTACGATGAATATCGAACTGATGAATAAAATGAAATTCGATATGATGACGATCGGCAACCATGAATTCGATTACGGTCTCAGCAATATTCTTGCGCTCAGGGCAACGGCTCAGTTCCCGATGATGTCCGCCAATATCTTCGATAAAAAAACCGGCGAACGCATCTTCCTGCCGTATCTGATTAAAAATATCCACGGCGTAAAAATAGTATTCGTGGGGCTGACCACATCGAATGCCGGCGCGATCAATCAGGACGTGATCCAATCGATAAATATAATTCCGGAAGCGGAGACTCTCAAGGGTCTTCTTTCTACGCTGGAGCTGATGAAGACGAACGACCTCCTGATATGCATCACCCATAGCGGATTTACCCAGGATATGGAGCTTGCCGCGGCGGTACCCGGTATCGATGTGATTATCGGAGGGCATTCGCATACCCCGATTTTTACTCCCGTGTATATCAGTAATACGATGATCCTACAGGCCGGGTATTACGGGCTTTATGCGGGGCTGCTGACACTGAATGTCGCGGACGGTAAAATTGCATCCAGCGAGTACGAACTGATTACTATTGACAGCAATATCGTAGAAGATAAAGATACCATATCATATATTTCCAATAAAAACGCCGCGTTCAAGGCAATGATGGCGGAAAAGGTATGCGATTCCGATATTTACTTCGAACAGCAGGGAATCCGTGAAAACCAGCTTCCGCTCGGTAATTTTATCGCGGATATTATATGGCAGTCCACTCCCGGCGCGGATATGGCGATTGTCAACGCCGGCTCGATCCGTTACTATCTCCCCGACGGTGCGGTCACGTTGGGCGATATTACAGCGGTTTCCCCGTTCGATAACGAACTGTGTATCGTGAAGCTGCAGGGTAAGTATATCAAGGAGATTATGCTTGCCGGGGTGAAGAATCGCGGCGAAGGCGCGTTTCTGTACTATTCCAAAGGGGTGAAGATTGTCGCCGATAAGGCGAAGACCCCGGTGGTAACATTCAAAGGGAAACCCATCGACGATAAAAAGATTTATAAAGTCGCGGTCAGTGATTTTATGTCCAAGGGCGGAGATAATTATGTGCAGTTTACGAAAGGCGTGGATATTATCCATACCGGACTGAATTTCCGCGACCTGATCATCTCGTACCTGAAAAAGCTGAAAAAAATAACCGTTAAATCGATGGATATGACAAAACGTGTCATACTCCCCGCGATATAGAAAAGGAGACCCTATTATGAAATTATCCGCATTATTTATTATCACAGCGGCGTTATGCCTGACCGGTACCTATGTTTCCGCGCAGGAAGGCGAGACGCCGAAGGAAATCAAGACGGGTTCGACCAACGCGTCCGCGCTGAAATCGTTGACATTCACCGCGTACCTGCGGAATAACTTTTACTTCTTCGTCAACGGCGACCTGAAGAATACGGACAGTTCGAGTTATGCGACTGTCGAGTATTCCGACGATGCGGCTTTTATCGGGTTTTCCGAGATAGGGGTTTCCGCGAAGGCGGAGATTCTCGACTATATCACGCTCGCGGTTGACGTATCCCGCCCGGGGTACTGGGGTAACGACTCCATGACGACCGGCTCGACGTACAACGCGTTCTATCTCTGGACGCTGTACAGTAAATTCGACCTCGCGAAGGCGGCGCTGAATCTCCCGTCGATAGGGCTCGATGTGACAGTCGGGCGGTTGCAGGTCGCGATTATCGATACGGACGACCATAATAACTATGTTCTCGACGATACCCTCGACGCATTCCGGGTGGATTTCCTCGCGAAGGATGCCGGGATCGGCGCGAGTGTTTTCGTCGATTTCTTCTCGCTCAATTCGCCTGTCGACGATATATATTCTCTCAAATCTCCCCGCCATGATTACACGGTGCCTTACTTCGACGGGGACGTCAATATTTTCAAAATGGGGATTATGCCGTACTGGAAGATGACCGGCGCGGCGGACGATTTTATCAGGACTCTCCTCGCCAGTCCGTACTTCCTTTTCGCGCGCGTGGGCGCTACGGGGGACGGGACTTACGATATGGGCGGCTACGAAATATCGAAGGTCGGCACCGAGGGGAATTATGCCGATAACGACTGGCTGATGATCGCGGGGCTGGACGTCCTGTTCGATACGAAGGTGGTCTCGGTGCTCTTCGAGGGCGCTTACTCGTTCGGTATCGACCGGAAAAGTACCGATAAGCCGAATGTCGATATATCCGGGCTTCTCCTGCACGGTTCCATAATAGTGCCGTTCAAGGAGATGGGTTTGGATTGGTTCAAATTTATCGCGGATGTGGTCTACACAAGCGGCGCGTCCACGGATAAGTACGGGAATTACCTGAATTACGGGTTTGTCTCCATGAAGGGCGACAAGATCGGGGGATATATCTATAATAAGTACTACGGGGTCTACCCGTCGGCATACGTCAACTACTCCGGCATCGATTTCGATCCGATAGTGGCGAAGCATAAAGCCCCGATATTCTCCGCGTCGGCAAAACTCGCAATCGAGAACCTCGACCTGTCCGGCAATGCACCCGGCAAACAGGGGTTGAACGCCGGCGTCGAGGGATGGTTCTATATGGATACGAGTACGACCTCGATGGATACGAATATGGCGCTTCCGCCCGACGTATACGACCAGATACGCCTCGGCCGTCTCATGGGAATTGAAATCGACTGGTCGGTGTCTTATGTGTTCAGTCAGGGTGTGTTCGAGATCGGGTTCGAGGGCGGCCTTTTCCTCCCCGGCGCGTTCTACGCGTACTACAGCAGTCTGAAAGACGCCCCGTTCGGGAACCAGCCCGCGTTCGGGTGCGATTTGTTTACCGAGCTGGAGTTTTGAGAGGGAACGGATGAATTTATCGATAATACGCAAACTTTTATTACCGGCGGCGATGGGCTTCGGATTGATACTGAGCGGCTGCGCGGAACCGCCTGCGAACGGGGGATACGATACGCTCGAGTTTATCCCGTCTAGCGGGAGACTGACGCTCGCGACCGCTATCGGTTCGGCGACTAACGCGATCTATGTAGCGGTCAGGGATATGAACGACGCGGGGATTATCGCCGCGCTCGAGGCCGCCGCGTCGAAGCAGGTGACTGTCAAGCTGCTGGTTGACGCCGATTATAAGGCGGGGCTGACCGGCATCTCGCCGTCGGTATCGACCAATTTCGGCAACACCTACGGCAATATGGACGACAACTTCTTTATTATCGACGGGATGATTTACCTGCTGTCATCGGCCGATATCGCGTCGGATAAGTTCGTGATGTTCAAGATGACCGACCGCGATATGCTCTACAGCTTCGAGAGCGAGTTCAACCAGATGTTTCGCGACGGGCGTTTCGCATACGGGAGCGACAGCTACGAGAAGAAACTCCCGCTTAATCAGGTACAGGGATATTATATTAACGATAACTGGGTCGAGCTGTATTTCCAGCCGACCGACAGCATACTTGCGCATATCCGCGCGAGGCTCGGCCAGACATACGAATCGATTCAGGGTAATCTGCGCGACCTCGACCAATCGGGGCTTGCGCTCATGCTGAACGACGTGATGAACTCGTGCCCCGGATGCAGGCTCGATTTCGCTCCGGGCGCGATTACGAAGCTGTCGAACTACGCGTATCTGCTGACTAACGGCGGGCGCGTCCTCGATACGTCGTTCGACTTCAACATGATATTCGTCGATATTGACACGGATTACCGCACCCTGATATTTACCACATTCGACCTGATGGACGATGCCGCGATACTCCGAAACGACGGAACGTGCGTCATCATCTCCGGGCCGGCCGTGAAGGATATTTACAACGCGGTCGCGGTGAAGACTTCCGGCGCGGGGGTATCGAATGTCACGATCGCGCCGCCGGTGTATAAGTCGCCGGTCGTGCTTCACGATGTTGTGTTCAGCGAGATATTATGGAAGGGAATTAAGCTGAGCGGCGCCGATCTCGATTACGGGCCGTGCTTTATCGAGTTGAAAAATGTGACCGCGCAGTCCGTCAATATCGGGGGCTTCCGCGTCATTATCACCAATTACAACGTGCAGACCGAGCCGAATATATTCACAATCCCATACGGGACGGTATTGGAACCCGGCGGGCATTACACGATCGCGTCGAGCACGAAGGTATTCTCGGTGTATGATTTCTACTGGCAGTGGATATTTATCAATCACACCGGGTTTACGATGGTACTGCAGGACGGGATGGCGAATAATATCGACCGCGCCGCCGACGTCCTTATCGCGCCGTCGAGCTATAACGGCGGGCAGGGTATCCCGATGGTACGCGACCTGACATTGCCTGTCGGAGACGGCGCGCTGACGACCGAATGGAACGCCGCGGTGACGATGAAGAATTATTATCCGACCTATGCCGCCTATGGAAACCTCGGTACGCCGGGAACGGATTGATAACGGAGGAGATTTTGAAATATTTCATAGCGGCAACATTAACAATAATACTTTCCCTTGCGTGCACCAATCTTTCGGATTTATCGCCCGCATCCGGCGGGAGCGGTAATTACGCGGTCGCTATCCTCAATCCGTCGTTCGACAGCACGAATGCCCTGCCGCTTAGTATTGAAGGCGTGAAGGGTTCCGATATCAAGAGCCTTGTCGTGATGGGGGGGAAGACCCCGAAGATTGCCGGGCTCGCGGGCAATATATGGAGCGTACAGTACCTTGCCGACGAAGTCTATCCCGGGCAGAACGTATTCTCCGTCTACGGGAAAGACCTTACCGGGAAAACCGCGACTATCGCTTACCTGACTATCATTATCGGGGATTACCGCGATATCACGCCGCCCGCCGTGGCGGTGGATTACCCGACCGAGGGGCAGACCGTCGATACCACGAATATTATTATATCCGGGACAGCCTCCGACCCCGCGCCGAATTCCACCGGAGTGAAAGAAGTCTATGTCGCTATCGACTGCCTCGCGTGCTTCACGCTCGCGTCCGGTACGACGAACTGGACATGCGCGAAGACCCTCCCTACCAATAACGCCCCGCACGGGGTTTATTACTACGCGGTGGATAACGCCGGGAACTACAGCCATACCAATTCGTTCACATTCACCTATAATCAGGTCGCGAGCGTCGACAATCCGCCGACGGTCAGTATTACCGCGCCTACAAACGGTTCGTATATCACGTCGAATCCCGTAAATATCGCGGGTACGGCGGCGGACGATAACGGTGTGGCGTCGGTGGAGATTTCCGTTAACGGCGGGGCGTATTCCAACGCCGCCGGGACGGTCTCATGGAGCAAGCCGCTGAATTTCGCGAACGGGACATATTATGTTATCGTGAGGTCGAAGGACACGGCGGCGCAGTACAGCTCGCAGAAGCAGATAACGTTCACGATCAATACGAACGCCCCTACCGGGTACTACAGCGGGATCAACCCCGGATCGACTACGTTGAAGGCCGACCTGCATAACCTGATATACAGCCATAGCGAGCAAACCTATACCTATCTTTGGACGGCGTTCCAGACCACCGATAAGAAGGCGAACGGAAAGGTTTGGGACATGTATTCCGATATACCGGGCGGTACGCCCCCGTATGAATACACGTTCGGGAGCGACCAGTGCGGGACATACTCCGGCGAGGGTAGCTGTTATAACCGCGAGCACTCGTGGCCGAAAAGCTGGTTCAACGACCTGACGCCGATGTACTCCGACTTGTTCCACCTGTATCCGACCGACGGGTATGTGAACGGTAAGCGCAGCAATTATGCGTTCGGTGAGGTCGGCAGTACGAGCTGGACGTCCCTGAACGGGTCGAAACTCGGCATATGTAACTGGCCGGGGTTCTCCGGGACGGCATTCGAACCTATCGATGAATATAAAGGAGATTTCGCCCGGTCATATTTCTATATGTGCGTCTGTTACTACGGGGAGGATTCGGGATGGAGCGCTTCGGATATGACCTATCATGCGACACTCCTCCCGTGGGCGGAAGCCATGCTGCGGACATGGAGCGCGCAGGACCCTGTCAGCCAGAAGGAGATCGACCGGAACGACGCGGTGTACGCTATTCAGGGCAACCGCAACCCGTTTATCGATCATCCCGAATGGGTTCAGTTAATCATGGATTTCTAAAGGAAGTATCTTTATGCCGAAACGGCGCATTATATACCCGCTCTTATTTATTTTACTGATTGCGTCATTATATTCATGCACAAACCTGCGCGACCTCGCGGGTACTGCCGGCGCGCCGCAGTATACCAATATCATCATCATAACACCGTCGATGGGCGAGGTGGTCATGCGCCCGGTGACAATCGAGGGAGTATCCGGCGGCGATATCAAGTCGATAGTCGTGATCGGGGGCTACAACCCTAAAATAGTCGACCTTCTGCCGGACGGTTCGTGGAGCACGACGCTCGAGGTCTATGAAATCGACGATGGGATACATCTCCTGCGGTTTATCGGGAAGGGCGCGGACGGGGCTAACCTGAACGAGGTTAGACTTCTCCTGAATATCGAGGTGGGGGTTTCCGGGACGAACCTGCCGGTAGTGACTGTCGACGAACCGCCTGTTGACGGTAAAATTTACACCACGAATAAAATATCCATCTACGGCGCCGCCGGGGACGCCGCCGGGCTGGAAGGGGTTTATTTCTCGCTGAACGGTACGGTCTACGGCAAGACCGCCGGGATTGTATATGGCGCGCTCACGGGGGATTGGTCGACCAACCTGACGCTTACCAACGGGAGTTATATCGCGTATGTGAAGGCGAAGAACACCCTCGGGGTGGAGAGCATGGTCACGCAGGTCAATTTCACGGTCAGCAGTAATTTTAATCCGTCCGACCCGTATTTCTTTTATTACTCGTCCGCCTACGGGAAGACGGGGCTTGCGCTCAAAAACGCGTTGCACGATATCATCGACCAGCACACTGTTTTTCCCTACACCAGTTATACTACGGATGTCTGGGATGCGCTGAGAGTATTGGACGAAGACCCTGGCAACCCGGATAATGTGCTGACGATCTATGCGCATCAATCGATCGCGAAAAATAAACAGAGTACCGGGACGGAAGACCGGTGGACAGTGTGGGAGCGCGAGCACACATGGCCGAATACCTACGGTTATAATGATGAAACGGACTGGCCGCCTTATACGGACTTGTTCGCCCTCCGTCCGGCAATCGGCGGGGTAAACCTCGACCGTCTGGACGACCCGTTCGATAACGGCGGAACAGCGAAGGCCGGAACCGGAAATTATATCTACCTGACGAACGGTATCGTGCCGCCCAGCCTGAAAGAAGTGAATGTCAATGTCACATGGGAAGTGCCGGACGATGTCAAGGGCGATATCGCGCGGGCGATGTTCTATATGGCGGTGCGTTACGCGGGGAATCTCCCCAACGAGCCCAACTTGGAATTGATCGATTCGATCATGCTCACCAATGGCCTGCCTTTTATGGGTAAACTTTCTACCCTGATCCAATGGCATCTCGCCGACCCGACTAATGCGGCTGAAATGCTTCGGAACGACCTGATCTATTTTTACTACCAGCATAACCGGAATCCGTTCATCGACCACCCCGAATGGGTGACGAATATCTGGTAAAAATTCCCGTCAAACAACATTTCTATTGAAAGTTTTATCCCTTCTTTTATAATGATTCACGGTCGCTTATGATATAGTTGTTGATAAGCCCTGATAAAAATTCGGAGGGAAATATGAAAAGAATAATCTCGCTGGTAGTTTTCAGCGTCATGATCCTCGCGGGGAACGGTTACCCGCAGAGTAAGACGGATACGGCGATCAAAGCGCCGGAAGTGGTATTCCCCAAGGAAAATGCCGAGATAGCGGGGAATTCCCTGACTGTATCCGGCGAATATATTCATGTGAAAGATAAACCCGCGTTGAAGGGAATTTTTGCGGCGATAGATAAAAGCGCCGATATGAAGCCGGTGAGCGGCGCGGGGAAGTGGAAAATCACGTTCGACGGGCTTTCCGCCGGGAAACATGTCCTGACGGTGTACGCCGAGGATATTACGGGCGCGCTCTCCGATAAGAAGGAGATGGTTATCACCATCAACCCGTCACAAGCGGATAAAACCGCCCCCACGGTGAAATTCACCCTCGAGGGCACGAACGTCCGCATCCCGTACGATACGTTTATGCTGTCCGGTACGGCGGACGACGGGCTTCTCGATACGAGCGGGGTCAAGGAAGTCAGGTACGCGGTCGATAACGGCGAATGGAAGACAGCGGGCGGCGCGGCGGTGTGGGAATTCAAGCTGGAGGGGTTGTCGAACGGGGAGCATGCGATCAGCGTGAAGGCTATCGACGGGGCGGGAAACGAAGGCGCCCCGACAGTCCTGAAGGTGCGGATCGACGTACCGCTGGCATGGTACCGTATCCTCAGCGTCGGCGGTATGCTCGTCCTATTGGGTATTGCGTTCCTGATGTCCAATAACCGCAAGGCGATCAAGCTGAAAACGGTCTTATGGGGTATCGCGCTCCAACTTCTCTTCGCGATCATTATCCTCGGCGACGGAATCCTGTCGTTTATCGGGATGTTTATATTTACGTTTATGATACTTTTCTATATATTTGAAAAGGACATGAAGAACATTAAAATGAACCCGGTTCTTTTCGCACTCATCATACTCCTGGGCGGAGCCGCCGCCGTAGTGGGATTCTATTTCGTGGAAAAAATCGGCAATCTCCACATTGCTACTTATTTACTGCTTGCGGTACTGGTATTTTATATCGTAATGCTGCTCGCGAAAAAGGGCGAATGGGCGCGAAACGCGTTTGTCGGGGTGGTGATACTCGCAGTCGCGGTGCTTTGGGCGCGCGGGATATCCGGCCAGCAGTTGATGGCGTTTCTGTCGGATAAAGTTTCCGGGTTCCTTTCGCTGACGTGGAAGGGCACGGAGTTCCTGCTCGGCAGTCAGGTCATCGAAATCATGCGCCAGAATAATATCTACGTGTTCATCGTGAGCGTCATCCCGACCATCATCTTCTTCTCGGCGTTCATGTCGATGCTGTACTACCTCGGTATCATACAGGTCGTGATCTCCGCGATGGGGAAATTTATGATGTGGAATATGGGGACGAGCGGCGCGGAAACCTTATCGTGCTCCGCGAATATCTTCGTCGGCCAGACCGAAGCCCCGTTCCTGATAAAGCCGTTCCTGGCGGATATGACCAAGTCCGAGCTGAACGCGGTGATGATCGGGGGATTTGCCACTATCGCGGGAGGAGTGCTCGCGGCATATATCGGGCTGGGGGTTCCGGCACAGCACCTGATCGCGGCGAGCGTGATGTCGGCGCCGGCGGCGCTCGTGATGGCGAAGATCATCCATCCTGAGACCGAGACATCGAGGACGGCGGGCGACGCGGAAATGCCCGACATTAAAGTCGGCGATAATGTGGTGGAGGCGATCGCCGCAGGTACTACCGACGGTCTGAAGCTTGCGGCTAATGTCGCCGCAATGCTCCTGTCGTTCATCGCGATACTGGCGTTCCTGGACGTCCTTCTCGGGTGGGGCGACAAATTAATCGACGGGATGATACTAGGAGGGAAGCTCGGCCCCGACGGCGGACATGCGGGAATATTCCCGATGAGCATGAAGGAACTGTTCGGGTTCGTGTTCCGTCCGCTCGCGTTCGTCATGGGCGTCCCGTGGGACGATTCCGCCGCAGTCGGCAATATGCTGGGGCTGAAGATCAGTATAAACGAATTTATCGCATATATTACATTAGGCGACCATATCGCGGCGAACAATATGCTAGCGGCGGGCACGCTGAAAACCGGGGCGATGGTCATATCGCAGAAAGCGGTCATAATATCGACCTACGCGTTCTGCGGGTTCGCGAATTTCAGTTCGATCGGTATCCAGATCGGCGGTATCAGCGCGTTGTCGCCGGAACGCCGTTCCGACCTCGCGTCGCTCGGGCTCAAAGCGATGATAGGCGGAGCGCTCGCGTCATGGATGACCGCGACTATCGCGGGAATGCTGTTATAGCGCGGGGGTAAAGTGAAAGACCCTATCATTATCGGGATAGCAGGCGGTTCCGCGTCGGGAAAGACCACGCTCGCGGACAGGATTATCGCCGAGATTACGTCGGATATCGTCCTGATCCGGCACGATAACTATTACAAACGGCAGGACCATATACCGCTCGCGGATCGGCCCAAGGTGAATTACGATCACCCCTCCGCGTTCGATACCGATCTCCTGATCGCCGACCTGAAACGGCTCTGCGACGGGCGTTCGGTCGAAGTCCCGGTCTATTCCTACATCGAGCATAACCGCACCGATCAGGCGGTTCCGGTGCGCCCCGCGCGCGTCATCATAGTCGAGGGGATTCTGGTGCTGGAAAATCCGCAGATGTCGGAAATGATGGATATTAAGGTATTCGTGGACGCGGACGCCGACCTCCGGCTGATACGGAAAATCAAGCGCGACGTGATCGAACGGAAACGTACCCTCGAATCGGTGATCGCGCAGTACGAGAATTTCAGTAAGCCGATGCACGAGCAGTTTATTGAGCCTACCAAGAAGAAGGCGGATATCATTATTCCCAACGGGGGATATAATGAGGTGGGGATCGGGATGCTGATCGATAAAATCCGGGCGATTATCGCCGAAAAACAGAGGAGTCTCCCGTGAAGGCGAAATACTATATAGTGGACGTTTTTGCCGAAGAGAAGGGCGGCGGTAACCAGCTTGCGGTGGTGTTCCCCAAGCACGAATTGTCCGATGAGGAAATGCAGGCGATTGCGCTGGAGTTTCATTTTTCGGAGACCACGTTCGTGACCGGAATGACGGGCGATGCGTATACGGCGCGGATTTTTACCCCCGCCGTGGAAGTCCCGTTCGCGGGGCATCCCACTCTAGGTACGGCGGCTGTTATCGCGCGCGAGTACGGGCTGGATAAACAGAAGCCGGTAAAACTATCCCTGAAGATCGGGATTATACCCGTGACCATGCCCGCCGATGACGGTGTTTTATGGATGAAGCAGAATCAGCCTGAATTCGGGGCGCGTTACGATATCAAGACGATTGCCGAAAAATTCGGCATGTATATGAACGATTTCCATCACGATTATCCGCCGGCTGTGGTATCGACCGGCATCCCGTTTTTAATGATTCCTCTCGGCGGCGCGGACGCATTGAAAAACTCTCAGGCCGTATTCTCGAAAGGGAGCGGAATTATGCCCGAAGATATGAAACATTCATTCTATTGCTTCCTTCCGCCGGAACGCCCGCACGGGGGAACCGCGACCGCGAGGCTTTTCGCGCCCCGCTTCGGGGTATCGGAGGATCCGGCCACCGGAAGCGCTGCGGGATGTCTGGGGGCGTACCTGACCCAATACGGGCCGGATAAGACGATCGATATAAGAATTAACCAGGGCGCGGAAGTAAACCGTCCGTCCGTGCTCTATGTGAAGACGACGAAAACGGGCGATAAATTTGAAATTCTGGTGGGCGGTAAGGTGGTGTTTTTTTCCGAGGGGCATGTCCTGAGTTAACCGAAGGGCATATCGTGAATTAGTCGATGATGGCTTCCCCGAGTTTCTCGATCAGTTCCCATGTTTCACTGGAAATTTCTTCGTCGAACTCGATGGCGATATAGAACTTGATCCGGCTTTCGTCCTGGTTGATACGCACGACCTTCCCCGACAATTCGAGGTTATTGACATTCTCCGCTCCGAGCTTATCCATAATAAATCCGAACGCCTGTTCCTTGATGTCCTCCGCGATAGTGCCGTGGCACTCCAGCAGAACTCCGCCGTTACTGATATTCGATATCCGCGCGCTGATTTTCACCAACTGCGGCGTATTCATAAACTTCAGTAACTGGTTCTGCTTCAGGCGGAAACGCGGGTGCTTGCGGTGCTCGTTACCGTTACGGTTCTTATTATGTAAATCCTGCTCGAGACGGTCGTAAATCGTATCCTTGCCGAGGAACTTCGAACGGTACAACGCTTTATCGGCGATATCGATTAATGAAGTATAGTCGGTGGCGTCGAACGGATAGGTGGCGATCCCGGCGGAGAAGGTGATCACCGCGGAAGGATTCGCTATATTATCGGCGGAGAATTCCCTATGGATTCTCTCCTTGAGACGCTCGGCGATTGCGCGCGCGCCGATACGCCCGGTCTGCGGAAGCAGTATCGCGAATTCGTCTCCGCCGAAACGGGAAACGATATCTTCACCGCGTACCTGTTCCCTCAGGAGATCGCTGAAACGGATCAGTACTTCGTCGCCGTACAAATGGCCTTCGGTATCGTTAATGACCTTAAAGTTATCGAGGTCGAGCAGAATAATAGAAAATTTCTGCTGGTAACGGTCGGCGCGGATAATTTCCTTCTGGACAAATTCCTTGAAGAAGCGGGGATTGTAGAGCCGGGTCTTCGGGTCTTCCTTGCTATAGGTATAGATTTTCTCGAAAAGCCCGTACTCGATGAAAATAGGGTTCTTCAGGATGTGCGCGACATTCATAAAGTAGTCCAGCGCCGCGATTCGGATATCGATTTTTCTATGCTCGAGGGAGATATCTTTACGATGGGCGAGGATTTTATAGAAATGATTCTTCGATTCTTCGTTATCGAACTCAAGATTGGTTAGGAAACTGATGATAAATTTATAGAACCACGGCGGTAAATTTTCATCGCTGAAAGAATCCCGCACCTGTTCTTCATTTTCATCAAGATTCGAGAGAAAATCCGCGATGAAGGTATTGATAATACTATCGCGTTCCGGTACGTCTTCCAACGTCTCAAAATCCATAAAGCCCCGCATTCTTCACAAATTTCACGATATAATATAGACCCGATTGATAAATAAGTCAAAAAATAATGGAAAATGATTCGGTTTGGTATTATAATTAGATTAATGGGATAATCGTATTAGTTCATTTGAACAAAGGGGGAACTATGAAAAAATTATTTCCGTATAGCGTTATTTTTCTACTGCTATTTGCCGTCAGTGTTCCGTTTTTCGGCCAATTCGGTAAAAAGGATAAAACCCCGCCGGAATCCCCGAGCATTCAACAGGGCGGGGATTGGTCGCATTTCGATTGCGTCATCGCCCCGTCCCTATCGACCGCGTTTGTCCTGTTCGGTTTCTTCGAGGGCAGTCTCGGCATCAACAGTTACTGGGAGCGGATGGTCAGCAAGGGCGCCGCGATTGTTCCGGTGTACTTCGTGAACCCCTTGGACGGGCTGGGGCTGACGCTCGGTTTCGGCGGTCTGGTCGGGTTGGAACGCCTGATGGACTCCGAGACGAACTTCGGGATGCTCAACGATTTCGCGTACACGTGGCTGATGGAGGGGACGATGTACGCCGCGTATCTGGGGTATGTCAACTCCCGTATCCATGCCGCACCCGGGATTTACCAGAACGACTGGCGGAAGGGGTTGACCGATTTCGAGGGGGATGAGTTTATCGCGCTTCCCGACGCCGTTTTCGAAAAGGAGTGGAGGCCGTATAGCTTCGGCGAGCTCTTTACCGCGCCTCTCGACGGGAATCATTATAACGATCTGGCGATGCTGATCCTGCCGTTCGCTGGTGTGATCGGACCGCTTATCATGTATCCCGCCGATAAGGCGATCTGGAACACCGGCAAGACCTACATCGGGAACTGGGAAACTCCCGCGATAGCGTCTATCCCGATCATGCTGCTGTTCTTCTACCTCGAGTCGACTATTATCGCCGTATCGGAGGAGTCGATCTTCCGGGGATTCCTTTACGAAGATATCGCCGCGAGTTCGGGGCATGTCAACGCGAAAATCTTCGACTGCATCGCGTTCCCGGCGATACATATCCCGCAGGAGATAGAGATGGGGTATAACGGCGGCCAGATCGCGCTCGATTTCCTGCGGCGCGCGGTGCTGACATTCTACCTCGATTTCCTCTACGACCGGGGCGGGCTGACCCATACGGTCACCGCGCATATGCTGATCGACTTCTCGCAGATGTTCACCCTATGGCTCATGCGAGGGGGGGCGCCGCAGAGCAGCGTATCCGACCTGATCGGGACGATTATGCCGCTGGAGTTCGCGGTACGGCTGGCGTTCTAGTATTCGATCATTGCGGGGCGGAGCCGAAGCAATCAGTTATGCAGTATGAATTTTAGCATGATAACTACCGCTTCATCCCGAGCCAGTCGAGGGACGGAGTAATTACACTCAGCCTCAATATTTACATTATTCCAATCATAACTGCTTTCCGCTACCTATTCTTAGGTAAAGTAGATAGCGTTTTTCAAGGGTTCGGGTTATAATATTGCAGAGGTGAATATGATCGACGAGGGAGATTCGCGGAAGCGCAGGGGATGGATGATGCTGGGTATCGGGCTGGCGATCCTCGGAATCCTGATCGTTCCCGCGTTGATACCGGTCAGTCCTCTCGAGGGAATCCTCCCCGTATCGAAGCTCGCCGACCCCGACAGCCGTTTCACGAATATCGGCGGGGTGACGCTTCATTATAAAATAATGGGAAAGGGCGAGCCGGTATTTTTCCTGCTCCACGGGTTCGGGGCGAGCCTGTACTCATGGAAACGGGTGATGCCCGAACTCGCGAAGCTCGGAACCGTTGTCGCCTACGACCGTCTCGGATTCGGGCTGACTGTGCGGCTTCTGCCGGGCGGGTGGACGAATGAGAATCCCTACTCGATGCCCGCGCAGGTGAAGGCCGCCGCGGGGCTTCTGGACGCGCTCGGGGTCGGGAAAGCGGTATGGGTGGGTCATTCCGCGGGCGGAGTAGTCGCGGTCGAGGCGGCCGCGGCGTATCCCGATAAGGTGCAGGCGCTGATCCTCGAGGATTCCCCTCTGCTTGGGGGCGTCCCTAAGATGGCGCAATTCCTGTACTCTATCCCGTCGGTCGACCATTTCGGCCCGGTATTCCTGCGGGGTATCCGCGAATGGGGGATGGACGTCCTCTTGAGCGCATGGCACGATACCAATAAAATCACCGGGGAAGACGTCGAACTCTACCTGAAGCCCCTGAGTATGAGTAACTGGGACATCGGGTTGTGGGAGTTCACGAAAGCCGCGTCTCAGGGCGATACGAAGGAAAAATTTAAGAAGATAACCGTCCCGGTACTGGTCATAACGGGCGACGACGATAAAATTGTCCCCGCCGGCGATACTGTCTCGCTGACCAACCTGATACCCGGCGCAAGGCTGGCGGTTATCCATGAATGCGGGCATATCCCCCATGAGGAACAGCCCGTCGAGTTCATGGACGCGGTCAAAGGATTTATCGATAAAATGAAAGGGGAGTGATATGAAGAAATATGTGTTTCCGCTGATATTTATCTTTGTTTCATGCGCCGGGAATACGGTGAAGCTGACGACGCAGGAGGAGAAGCAGGTACAAAAAGTGCTTGCCTCGAAGCCGCATATGCTGTCGTCCTATTCCACCGACGCGCTGTCGAAACCGTTGTACCAGAGAATTTTAACCGCGCCGGATTTCCTGGTCAAGTACCTGATCGAATTCGATAATATGCCCGGCTATAAGCCCTATGCGCCGACCGCGAAACAGCTTGCCGAAATCAGCAATAATATAGAGATGCTCCCGCCTTATGTGAAAAAGGTCATGCAGGAGCGGCTTCTCGGATTTTATTTCATCGATACCTTTCTCGGGAGCGGGATGGCCGATTTCTGTGTCGACGGTCAGGGGGAAATATACTTCTTTATCTTTTTCAACCCCGAAATCCTGAATCATTCCTTTTCGGAATGGGTGACGATGAAGGATATCACCTGTTTTATCCCGGATGTCGTGGCCGAAATGAAAACGCTCGACGGTAAAAACAAAGCCTACTCCGCGAATAGTATCGAGATTGCCGTCAGCGGAAATTACACCGGATTTTTCTACACCCTTCTGCACGAGGGCACTCACGGGGTCGACTATGTCAAGAACATCACCCCGTATATCGAGGAGATTTTCAGGAGCATCAGTATTTTCTTCAATAAACCCGTCAAGGATGCGTCCGTTTTTACGAAAAACGTATGGGACGGCATCAAATCTCCCGTGCCGGAATATAAATTTCCGCTTCGGAAGTCGATTACCGTGTTCGGGTGGGGTGGCGGCCCGAAGATACCGATGAAGGACGCCCCGGAGGTCTATCAGTCGCTCGCCGGGACGCCGTTTGTCACTCTCTACGGGGCGACCTCATGGGCGGAGGATTTAGCGGAGTTCGTCACCTACTATCACATGACGCAGAAACTCGGACAGACCTATACGATAACCGTCAAATCCAACGGGAAGGCGGTATTTTCCTATTCGCCGATGACCAACGATATGGTCAAGGCTCGGTTCGCTTCGGTACAATTATTTTATCAATAGGAGACACTATGGCCTTACGTTCGGGCGGCTGGGAAGCCCCGTGGATCACTAAAAGCGCCCGCAGGATACGGAATACATTCTATATCACGATGTTTTCCCTGCTCGGCGTGTATTTTGTTATCCGTCACCTCCTGCAATTAAAGATCGACGGGATATATTTTCTCGTGATATTTTTTTCGCTGTACGGCGGTGGGTTAGCGATTACGATTTCGCTCGAGCGGAAAGTGAAACGCGCGACACGGGTAAAGAAGGCGGAGGAGTATATTGCGACGCACCCGGAGTTAGACCCGGCGAAAAGGGACGGACTGATAAACGGGATGGAGGTCGACGGCATGAGCTCCGAGGAACGCGAGATCGCGACGGGGCTGATCCAGTATGATAACCCTCCCGCCGACGATACCGGGAATTAGAACCGGTAGAACGTCCACTGCTGGACTAAGCCGGCGAATCCGTATTCCTTCACCGTATTCTCGTAGCTCGGCCAGTTATCCCCGTAGTGCACGAGGAACATCTTTGCCTTGATTTCCGGGGGTAACGTGTTCAGTTCGTCGATAGACGCGTGAACGCCGCCGGTGAAAAATTGGCAATCGTGGAATATCGCCTCAAGGTGGAACATCGCATCGAATTGAAGGATGAGTTCCGGGTCGAAACGGGAGTCGCTGGTAAAAAGGATACGTTCGTCGATTATCGCGCCGCAGCTCCAGAAAGACGTATGCCAGTCCATCGAATGTTCGGGGATATGCATGGTACGCGGCGCTTTGAGGTCGATTTCGCCGATAATCGCGTTCCATGTCTCGCGCGGGTAATCCTTCATATATACCGGGCGGATAATATTCCAGAAGTCGGGGAATTCCAGATAATGCCCGAACGATTCCTCGCTGTATGCGCACCCGCCCTGGAGGGACTTTTCCCAGAGTATCTTCTGGTACTCTTCGTTGATGACCACATTCGGCTTCTTCATCGCGACATACCGCCCCATCAGCATCACTTCCTCCAGACCGCCGATATGGTCGGCGTGGGAATGCGTAATCAGGAAGTTCTGTATATCGGTGACTTTTAATCCGAGCTCATAGATAGCCTGACTGGAACGGGTGCCGAAATCGATCATCAGATGGTCGTTCCCTTTTATAATTATCGGGTTGGTCTGGTAGTGCTTTTTCGAGAACGCGCTGCCGACTCCGATAAAGAATATTGAGAGATGCCCGTCGTTTGTCAACGGGAGCTTGGTTCCTTCGAATTTTTCAATTTTCATTTCTTTTCCTTCTTATCTAACGTGTAGTACGTGTGCGGCAAACCGAACCCGGCAAAGCCGTTCTCGATTACCTTACCCTCGAAATTCCGCCAGTTGTCCGAATAATGCACGAGATACATCTTCTTCTTCGTCCCGGCGGGGAGCTGCGAAAGCTGGTCGAATGAGGCGTGCACTCCGCCGGTGAAAAATTGGCAGTCCTGAAATATAGCCTCTATCGGGAGTTTGGACGTATATTCCTCGAACATCGGCGGATCGAAACGGGTATCCGCGGGATAAAAGATGCGGTCGTCGATAATAATACCCGTGCTCCAGAACGAATCCTTCCAACTTGTCGAACTGTCCGGGAAGTGCATTGTCCGCATGATTTTCACATTGATCGAGCCGACATTCGCCTCGTAGGTGTCCCGCGAGAAATCCTTTACCGGTTTCGGGTCGATCACATTGAAGAAATCGTCGAATTCGAGATATTTCCCGTCGTGGCGTTCGCCGAACCCGCATCCCCCTTTGAGGGAGAAATCCCAGAGGATATCCCGGTACTCCGGGGTGATGACGAGCGTGGGTTTGCGCTTATTGACGTAACGCCCGAAGAGCGCGACCTGCTCCAACCCGCCGATATGGTCGGCATGGGAATGCGTGATAAAAATATTCTCTATCTGGCCGATATTTACCCCGAGTTGGTATAACGCGTTGGGGCACGTGCTCCCGCAGTCGATCAGGAGATGGTCGTTCCCCTTGATGACCAGCAGGCAGGTCTGGGCGTTCTCGCGCGCAAACGCGCTCCCTACGCCTATGAAAAAAATCGTCAATTCACCGGAATTTTTTAGCGACAATGTCCCCTTGAAACGTCGTTGAATCCGCATTACAGCCTCTTGAGTATTTCTCACTAGTTTTTCGGAAACCAGCATGTGGAAGTGAAACAATAGAAACCAAAACTATATGGTTCTTTCGCAAATTAAGTGGGTAAGTAAGCTGAATTGATTCTTGAAAAGTCCATTTTACCCGTCAGCAAATACGCGATAATTTTAAAGTTCTTCTGTGACGAATAACCCCTTGCACGCGCTTTCG
>JABLXV010000060.1 GCA_013177895.1 Brevinematales bacterium
AATTATCGCGACAGCTCGAAAACTGCTCGGGATTATCTATGATACTCTCAAGAATGGATGGGTGTTCGAGGACTTCCCGAATTTTATACTGAAAAATACATAAGTAGATTGTTTTTTATCATAGGAGGAGAAAGTAAGCTCCCCGAACGGAGTGAGGGATGCCTTTGTGGCGCCCTTCGCCGCCATCTCGGCTTCGCTCGATGTCCGGCCTGCGAAAAGCCCAGCCTAACCGTAGAAATTTTCCCCCTCGATTTGACATCTTTCCCCTATCGGTGTACGATATGCGCGTGATTATTATAGAAAGAAACCAATTTATAGGAGGTGTATATGAAGAGAGTATTTGCGTCCGTCATGGTGACGGCGATGGTTATCGGTGCGCTCGCGGGATGCGGGGGCGGCGCGGACTGGAAGTCGAAGATGTCGCGGGTCGAACAGCTCGCGGCCGAAATGAACGTGATGCTTGAGAAAATGATGGCGGGGGAGAATATCGACGAGACGAAGGCCGACGCGATGGAAACGGAGATCGATAAGATCGGCGAGGAACTGGATAAGATATACCCCACCCTATCCGAAGCGGACAAGAAGGAGTTCGACGCGCGGAAGAATGCGGTAGAGAAATTGTTCGATAAGTATTAATCCGCCGGACGGGATATCGCGGGATTTTGACACTTTTTTCCCGCTCGTTTATAATATGGTTGCGTTTCGGTAAGAAACGCCAATCCGAAGGAGGAATTCATGAAGAAAGTTTTTGTCGCTGTGATGGTTATGGCGTTGGGTATGGGCGTTCTCGTAAGCTGCGGAAGCGGCGCCGCGAAGGGTGGAGATTGGAAACCCAAAATGGCGAAGATGGAACAGTTGAGCAAGGATATGGTCGGCCTGATGATTAAGATGCTTTCCGGCGATACCAACTCCGTCGCGCAGATGGGCGAGCTCGAAGCTGAAATCACCAAGCTCGGTGAAGAACTCGACGCTATCTATAAGGATCTTCCCGAAGCAGAAAAGAAACTGTATGATGCGGAAAAAGAACGCATCGGCAAGGAACTTGACCAGATGTAAGTTTTCCTGCTAAACAAGCAATTAACGCGGGCTTCCGGTAACGGGAGCCCGTTCTTTATGATGAGGGGTTAACGGTTTATAATCGACATGTCCATAGGGAGCGGGGCGGTTTCCGCTAAACCCGCATAATCGATATGCCCGGCGAAACACGGCGATGCCGTTTCGGGGGGCGCCCATGCGTTGACGGCGAGCGGCAGACTGATCAGGAGGCGGATGATCGAGAATATTTTCCTCATTTTCAATGCTCCTATTGATATAACCCCAAAATCGCCCAAAAGCGTCACTTTATCGATAAATAATTTGTAATCCCATCGATATTATGTTATATTAGGATAAATAAACTGAGAGGTACGATATGAAACTATGGATTTCAGTGTTGACTGCGGTTATCGCGGTATCCGGTCTGGCGTTCGCGAAAACGGATGTTCCGATGAGTGTCTCGCTCGATCAGATTCCGTCGACTATCGAGGAATTTATCGCCATGCGCGATGAGATCGCGGGTACCCCGTCGGGCGGTGCGGCCATGTTCGTTGCCGCGATGATTAACTACTCCAAGGATCAGGCGCTCGGCCTGCAATGCTTCACCGCGATTATGGTGAATGACGGCAGCCTGCTTGGGGACGACCCCAAGGGCTACGGCGGAAAATCGCCGAATAAAAGCGCGATGTACCTGATCGACCAGCTCAAGAAATACCCCTATCTCCCCAATTCCTATATCAACGGGACGACGGTTGACGACGGGTATACCCTGCCCTCGGCTCCCTATACCGTCACAATCAGCACGAATAAGTATAGCGCGAATAATATCGCAAAGGGCGAGATAAAAATATTCGTCGCCACCACCGGCGGCAATATGCCCCGTCCTGTAACCCTTGTCGTCAATAACAAGGGTATCTGGAAGGTCAAAGAGTTTTCGAGCCTCATGGTGGGATTGTCGAAAGTTCCCGTGAATAACGACGACGATCTATAGGATTCTTTCAGATAATTAAAAGGCTCCCGGTTGGGTTTGATGACGAAGACGGAAATTTAACTATTTTCCGTCACTGCGATGAGCAAGGCGAAGAAGCAGTCTATATAATATTATAACCATTAATAAAATAGATTGCTTCTACCGCGCTTCAATAACTTTTGTAGCGCGGCATCGCAATGACATTATGAGTTCGTCAACATGCCCGATTGGGAGCTTTTTTTCATTCGCCCGGTCGCATCCCGATTGTCTGGAATCGAATTCCTGTCCTCGCTTTCATCACTCAGTGACCTGCGTACACTATTCCCGAGATGAACCGATTGCTTATTTTCGGCATATAGCCCGCGTTCATGCATGGCGCATTCCTTCCATCACGGGCTATCCGGCTATTCTATATATACGCTCCATATCGGGTTTAGTCTGCGCAGCAGCTTGACAAAAACCCCTTTTTTCCTTATCATAAACCCGGTAAAATTGAATCTCGTTATGTATTTTTATTAAAGAAGGACTGTAATAATGGGAAACAAAAAGCGTGTAGTGATTACCGGGATGGCGACTATCAACCCGATTGCCGACAATCTCGAGGATTATTATAATAACATGATAGCCGGGAAATCCGGCGTAAAGAAGTGGCATACGATCGACGTATCGAAGGCCGAATGCAAGATCGGCGGCGATATGGGCGACTACGACTTCGCGGCCGCGCTCGAACGCCTGAAAGATCGTCTGACCGAGATACACTACAAAAAAATAAAAAAACTTTTCCGCCTGATGACCTTTTCGAATAAGTCGGCGGTCATTACCGCCCTCGAGGCTTATTCCGACGCCGGGCTGCTCGGCTTTCCGGTCGACCCCTACCGTGTCAGCGCGATGGTCGGCGGGCATAACTTCAACACTAAGTATGTCATGCAGCAGATACACCAGTTCGACGAGGAACCCGAGTACATCGATCCCCTCTACGGCATCGAAGCGCTCGACCCGAATATCCCCGGCACCATCTGCGAGGTACTCGGCATACAGGGTCCCGCGTATAATCTCGGAGCGGCGTGCGCGAGCGGGAATATCGCCCTGCGCGACGGTTACCGCGACATTGTGACCGGCGAATGCGATATCGCGGTCATCTCCGGCCCCATGTGGGATATGAACGAGTCCGATGTGCACGCGATGGGTTACCTGGACGCTCTCGTGGTCGATCCGAAATGGCTGGATTGCCCTGAAAAAGCCTCCCGTCCCTTCGACGTTCAGCGTTCCGGGTTTATCGCGTCTCACGGCGCGGCAACTGTTATTATAGAAGACCTCGAGCATGCTAAGGCGCGCGGCGCGAAAATATATGCCGAAGTGCTCGGCGTCGCCGCGAACTCCAACGCGAACCACCTGCCCCAGCCGTCCGCGGACGCGCAGGCGAACCTGATGCGCAACCTTCTCAGGATGGGCGGCGTCCGTCCCGAAGACGTGGACTACATCAGCTGTCACGCGACCGGCACTCCGCTCGGCGATGTCACCGAACTGTCCGCCATCAAGATGGCGTTCGGCGAGCATGCGTACAAGATGAAATTCAACGCGCCGAAATCTCTGATGGGGCATACCTGCTGGGCGGCTCCCATCGTGGAACTCGTGGGCGCCGTGCTCCAGATGAATCACGGTAGACTTCACCAGACTATCAATATAGACGAACTTGCGCCTGAAATCGATCTCGATGTCTGCAAAGACGGCCCGGTCGATTATCCTATAAATATCTTTCTCAAGAATTCGTTCGGGTTCGGCGGGCTGAACTGCTGCGCCCTGATAAAAAAATATGAAGGATAACCTATGAACGCTTTTGTGACGGGCGGTTCCCGCGGAATCGGGAGAGCCATCGTCCTGAAGTATATTAAAGAAGGATGGGGCTGCGCTTTTACCTATGTCGGTAACGAGGACGCGGCGAACGAGACTATCAAGCTCGCCAAAGGGATCAATTCCAAGGCCGAAGTCCGCGCCTACAAACTGGATGTAAAAAATCCCGGCCAGATAGAAGATGTGGTCGAGAAGGCGATCGGCGATTTCGACGATATACGCGCGGTTGTGAATAACGCCGCTGTCGTACGGAATAACGCCGCCGCGCTGATGAGCAACGAGGAATGGGACGAAGTGATCGCCGCCGACCTTTCGGGGCCGTTCTATATGATCCGCACGTTCCTTATGCACTTCATCTCCAACCGCGACGGACGGATTATCAATATATCGTCTCTCGCGCAGGCAGGGTGTTCGGGACAGGCGAACTATTCCGCCGCGAAAGCCGGGCTGATCGGCCTGACGCAGACTCTCGCTAAAGAATACGGCCCTAAGGGCATCACCTCCAACGTGGTGACTGTCGGGTATGTCGAGACCGATATGACCAAAGACCATCTCGCGAAACCCCTGCACGAATTCTGGATGCAGTACTGCCCGTTGAAACGGGTGGGCACCGGCGAGGATATCGCGAATACGGTGTATTTCCTCAGTTCTGACGAAGCCAGTTTCATCAACGGCGAAGTAATCCGCGTATCCGGCGGACTTACCTACGCGCCATAATCTATTTAATTTTCCGGAGGATTTTTTATGAAAAAAGTGGGTATAGAAAAGATCAATATTTACGGGTGTTCCCTGTGCATGGATCAGATCGATCTCGCGAAAGCGCGAAACCGCGACCCCGAAAGAGTGGTTGCCGATTTCCTGATCGATACACGTTCGCTAAACCCGCCGTATGAGGATACGGTCACGATGGGCGCGAACGCCGCGCTTCCGATGCTGTCCGAGGACGACAAGAAAGACATCGGCATGCTGATCGTCGGCACCGAGGGTTCCGTCGACTTCGGGAAACCGATCTCGACCAATATCCATGCCGCTCTGGGGCTTCCCCCGAATGTCCGCAACTATGAAACCAAGCACGCCTGTTACAGCGGCGTCGCGGCGCTCGATACCGCAATCAACTGGATCGCGTCGGGACTGAACCACGGCAAGAAAGCCCTGGTGATCGCCGCCGACTTCAGCCGCAAGCATTTCCATAAAGACCACGAATTCGTGCTCGGCGGAACCGCCGCGGCGATTCTGGTCAGCGAAAACCCCAAGGTGCTCGAGTACGAGATTATGAAGCGCGGTTCATGGACGACGAACGTTTACGATACGTTCAGGCCGTCCGCGCACGCCGAAGTCGGCAATAACGAGGTCAGCCTCTATAGTTATCAGGACGCTCTCGAGGGCGCATACATGGATTATCTCGAGAAAGCCGGCGAAACCGTCGACTTCGATAAGTACTTCAAGCAGAATATCTATCATATGCCGTTCCCCGGGATGGCGTTCCACGGACACCGCGTGCTGTGTAAAATCGCGGATATCCGCAAAAAGTCCGAGATCGAAGCGCATTTCAATATCAAGACTCTCCCCTCGCTGCGTTACGCCAGACGGGTCGGATCGACCTACGGCGCGAGCAACTTCGTGGGGCTGTGCGGCATCATTAAATCGTGCGACGACCTGAAGGCGGGCGAGCGTATCGGGTTCTTCTCCTACGGTTCGGGATGCATGGGCGAATACTACAGCGGGCTTGTCCTGCCGGAAGCGAGAAAGATAGTCGACTCCATGAAGATCGACGAGACATTCGATAAACGCGGAAAAGTGACGGTCGCCGAATACGAGCGTATCGAGACCCTGCGCGAGGGATATATCGAAAACCCCGACTTCACCCCCGATTTCTCCATCGCCGATAACTGGTACGATAAGCATTATGCCGGATCAGGCAAACTTGTTCTGAAGCAAGTGAAAGATTTCTTCAGGACTTACGAACGGGTATAACTATGGGATTTGTCGATTATCAAACCGACTCCGGTCTGGGTATTATCACCCTCGCCGACAGCCGGAACGGAAACCGTCTGAACCGCGAGAGTCTTACCGAATTATCCCAAGCGTTTAATAAAGCGATCATGCACGACGAGATTCGTGTTATCCTTCTGCGTTCCAACGGTACGAATTTCTCGCTCGGGATGGATCTCCATTTTCTCCAGTCCGTGCGCGGGGATAAATGCACCGCCGTGGAAACAATTTCTCTCTATACCGATCTATTATTAAAAATATTCGAATCCCCCAAGCCGGTTATCGCGCTGATCTACGGCGATGTGAAGGCCGGAGGTACGGGTCTGGTCGCGGCATGCGATATTGTGATCGCCTCCGAGGAAACAACGTTCGAACTCAGCGAAATCCTGCTGGGGCTGATCCCCGCGAATGTGCTCCCGTTCCTGTTCTCGCTGCGGATATCCCCCCAGAAGGCGCGTTACCTGATTATGACCGCGAAGCGTCTGACGGCCGACGAAGCCCACGCGCTGAATATGGTCGACGAGGTTCATCCGTTGGCCGGGCTGGAAAAGGCGGCGAAGGCTGTCATCAAGTCGTTGTTCCGCGCCGCGCCGTTCGCGGTGGCGGCTACCAAGGATTTTACGCGCAAGCTCCTGTCGACCACTATCGACGAAGCCTGCAATCTGGCGCGGGATACCCTGCTCGAACTGATCACCCGCGGCGAAGTGATCGACGGGATACAGGCGTTCAACGAGGGTTCCACCCCGGCATGGTTCGCCAAATGCAAACTCAGCGCGCCTCTGGTGCGTATCGACGAAGATACTAAAGAATAACGGAGAGATTATGAGCGACAGAATAAAAATCCGCGCGGACGAGCACGGAATAGTATACCTTCAGATGAACGATGTCGAGCGGAAGAACGTGTTCGCCGACGACTTTATCGCCGAACTGGTGGAGGGAATCGAACAGGCGGAAAGCATGAGCCCCAAGGTCATCGTCCTGCACGGGCTTCCCGAGGTATTTTCGGCGGGCGCGGAGAAGAAGAACCTTCTCGACCTCTGCGACGGTAAGGTACATGTGAAGGACCTGATCATATCCGAGAAGCTGGTCGGCGCGACCGTTCCCGTTATCGCCGCGATGGAAGGCCATGCTGTCGGCGGGGGTATGGTGATGGCGGCATGCTGCGATATCGTTATCGCCGCGCGGGAAAGCCGTTACGGCGTCGTGTTCATGTCCCTCGGGTTTACCCCCGGGATGGGATGCACCACCCTTCTGCCGGAACTGGTCGGCCCGTTTATCGCGAACGAGATGATGTTCACCGGCAAACGTTATAAGGGAAGCGAGCTTGCGGAAATGGGCACGAACATCAATTATATCGTCCCGCGCGCGGATGTGATGAAAAAGGCCGGGGATATTGCTTTACAAATCGCCGAAAAGAATATAAAATCTATACAGTTATTAAAATACACTCTCGGCGCGAAACGCAAGAAGCTGCTGACCGAGGCGAGACTTCAGGAAGACATGATGCACCGCCTCTCCTTCGCGTACCCCGAGACCCGCAAGACAGTCGAAGAATTTTACGCGGGGCAATAGATTCCTGATTATTCGAAGGGGTTAATGGATGGTAAAAATTGACATGTCGGGTAAAGCCGTACTGATTACAGGCGGCACCAAGGGTATCGGCCTCTCGTCGGCGCTCTACTTCGCCACAGCGGGCGCGCAGGTCTATCTCACCTACAAGTGGGGTTCGGACGATTACGCCCCGTTATACGCCGAGTTTGAAAAAGCCGGCGCGAAGAAACCGGTACTGATACAAGCCGATGTTTCCAACGAAGAGGACGGCGACGCGCTGTTCGCGCAGATAAAAGAAAAAGAATCAAAGCTCGACTATTTTATCAGTAACGTCGGGTTCGCGCAGAGCCCGAAAGGCCTCGACGATTACCAGAAGCGTTCGCTCTATAAGACCCTCGACTATAGCACATGGCCGATGATCGACTACACCCGCAGGATCAAGAAAGTGTTCGGGAAATATCCCGACCATGTCATCGGGGTATCGAGTGACGGGCCGTCTCATTTCTACCAGGGTTACGATTTTGTCGCTGCATCCAAGGCGCTTCTCGAGTTCTTCGGGAAATATATGTCGGTGCATCTCCAGCGGGAGGGGAGCCGCCTGAATGTCATCCGTTTCGGCCCGGTCAAGACGGAGAGCTTCATGCTGATATTCGGCGAGGCATTCTTCGATTTCGTGCGCGCCAGGGGAATACCCGAGGATATGATACTCAGCCCCGACGAATGCGGTAAGGCGGTGTTCGGATTGTGCTGCGGATTTTTCGACGCGATGAACGGACAGATAATAACTGTTGACAAAGGGTTCCCTTATCAGGATAATATAATGACGCAGTATTTGAATTCGAAGGCAAATAAGGATTAAAACTTAGATTGGAGGAAATATAATGACGAAAGCTGATGTGATTGCGGTGGTCAAGAAGAACATCCTCGACAACCTCGAGGATCTGAATGAAGCCGACATCGATCCCTCGAAGTCGATGAAGGACTACGGAGCGAACAGTCTCGATATTATCGAAGTGGTATCCACCTCGATGCGCGAACTCAATATCAAGATTCCCCGTTCGGAATTGGCGGATATATCCACGATCGACCAGCTCGCGGATAAGTTCATGGAGCATATGTAATATCTATAACGGAAGCAAATTATGAAAAACGCATTAAAATTTAGTTTAGCGGACTTTTTCTTTAACGATAGTCCGAACGTACTGAACCCGCCCTCGGATTTTCTCGAATGGGTAGCCGATCCCGAGGTTCAGAAGGGTTTCAGCTTTTTCCACCAGGCCTTATTGGACGCGCCCCGCGCTGTGACGAAAATCCACAGCAATATCGACGGGAAAGACCGCCGGGTGATTAATTTCACCTCGTACAACTACCTCGGTCTCTCGACTCATCCCGAAGTAATCCAAGCGGTTATCGACGGGGTGAAAAAGTACGGTATGGGAGCATCCGGTTCCCCCATGTTGTCCGGTACGTTCGACGTCCATGTCGAATTTGCCAAGAAACTCGCCGAATTTAAAAAGAAAGAGGATTGCATCCTTTTCTCCAGCGGATTGGGCGGGAATGTGGGCGCCTTACAGGGCCTTCTGAGAAAAGGCGATATTCTTGTTATGGACGAGAAGATTCATAAGAGTCTTGTTGACGGCGGAACTCTTTCCGGCGCTAAAATGATCTTTTTTAAGCACAACGATATGCAGCACCTCGATCAGATCCTTTCGGAAAACAAAGGAAAGCGCACCCTCCTTGCCGTCGAGGGTGTTTACTCGATGGACGGAGACCTTGTGAAACTTCCCGAAATTACAAAAATGATCGACAGCTCCTATCCCAATGTTGCGCTCTATCTTGACGAAGCGCATTCGTCGCTCATGTTCGGTAAACACGGACGAGGCGTCGGCGAACATTTCGGATTGGAAGACAAAGTCGGGATGGACTACGGCACATTGTCGAAGTCGTTCGGCGGCGTAGGCGGATTTATCTGCTCGAACAAGCCGATCATCACTTACCTCCGCGGTTACGCCTCGGCGTTCAATTTCTCATGCGCGCCGTCGCCCGCGATAGTATGCGGCCTCATCAAGTCTCTCGAAGTCGCCACCCGCGATTCGTCCCTGCGCGATAAGCTCTGGGAGAACACGAAGTACTTCAAGGGTAAGCTCCAGGAGATGAAGGTCAATATCGGCAATACCGAATCTCAGGTTATCCCGATCATTATCGGGTCGGACGGGAGATTGTTATTCGAGATGGCGACCGAACTCCAGCTCAAGGGATTGTTCCTCCAGCCGGTGGATTTCCCCGCTGTTCCCGCGCATGAACGCCGTTTCCGCCTGTCGATGACGTCGGCGATCACCCAGGAAGAGATGGACGAAGCGTTGAATATTATAGAAGACGTCATTGTGAAAAAGATGAAAAAGGCCGGGATGATTTAGTGACGGAAGAGATAGAGAAACTGCTCAAGCGTTACCGTAAGAAACAGCTTGCCGATATGGAAACCCTTACCGGGCGTGAGAAGTTTTTCACTCTCGCGTACCAACGTGAGGCTATCGAACGGATTATCCCGCACCGGGACCCGTTCCTTTTGGTCGACCGTCTGACGGGCCTCGATCTCACCGAGGGCGAGGAAACCATTATCGGCGAACGCCTGATCGATCCCGCCGATCCCCTTTTCAGGGGGCATTTCCCGGGGCTTCCGGTCTATCCCGGATCGCTCCAGCTGGAGATGGGCGGGCAGCTCGGGCTGTGCCTCACCTATTTCTTCATGCGCCAGTCGCACGTGATCGCGTACGACGCGAAGCCGGTGAAGGTGCTGGTGACGAAGGTATTAGGCGCAATGTTCCTCGAACAGCTCCTGCCGGGAAAGACCGCTATGATGTCCGCCCGCAAATTGGACTACGACGGGACGTTCGGCACAGTGCTCAGTCAGATTATGTCCGAGGGTAAAATCTGTTCGGTCTCGGTCGCGGAAGTGATGTTTTTCGACGAGTAATGGATATCATTTGAATAGAGCCGCTCCCGCCACGGGGGCGGTTTTTTTATTAATACCCATAGTTATTCTTGATAATAACCGTTCCATCCATATTTAAAGTTACCCGAATCTTATTCTGGCTATCACTAGATGCGTAGTATATTTCCATTTGTTCGATTCGATAAACAGCATCGGGTTTGATAAGCCCCCAGTAGCGAAAAAGCAGGAATAATTCAGTAGGTCTGATCCCGTAGAGGTAAATATATTCAGTACCCCATTCCCATCCGGCCTTGACTTCCATTACTCCTTTATTTTTCCCAATCGACAAATATATCATTTCTGTACCTTCGCCACCGTCCGGAAAAACATTGATCTCCCACCGCTCCTTCACCTTTCCAATCATTTTACTATAACCTTCATCCTTCTTTACAATAGGTAATGTGCTCAAATACCCGTCGAAAACATATCCGTTTGTTTGTAGATATTCGACCCTGACCCAATATCCCTCGATTCCTTCACTTATAAATTTTACCGAAGTATCGGGGTTTTCCAATATTTTTACCTTAGCGCCGAATGGAATTTTCACAAGCTTCTGGAAATTCGTCCCCGGTCCGTCGCGCATCAATAATCCGGACAAAGCGAAAGCCTTTATACTTTCACCGGATTTGTAGTATATCGGCGGGTTCAGGGATTGTTTAGGATATGGGCTTTTCAACGGGTCGATCTTTTTCACCGTTTTGCCTTTTTTATCGATCATCAAATATTTACTGTTTTTTATCACTATCGCCAATCCATTTTTAAACGACGAAACTCCTTTATATCCCCCGGGAAATGCCGGTTTACCCTTTTTATTATAATAAGTCCATCCTTTCTCTCCCTGAAACACAGAGAGTAATCCTTCATTAAAAATTCCTGCCCAAGATGCATAGGGAATTACTATCTTTTTTCCATCCTTGGTCAGGATTCCTAATTCGGTCATAGGCTTTCCGTCGGGAGATTTCACTATCGCACGAAAGACTGATATATCATCCGTAAAATCATCAACTCTTGAAAACTGGGGGAGAAATACGTAATCTCCTTTCGGGTCTATCACCCCCCATAATTCTTTCCCGGGATAATTGGTACATACTACCGCAACTCCATCGCTGAAGCTATGGGCAAACTTGAACTGAAAAGGGATAACCGTTACACCTTTTTCGTCGGCGTATCCCCATTTCCCATCTTTCGATACGGGAGTCAATTCCGCATAAAGCAGGAATGGGGTAATGATAAATATTAATGCTGATACGATAAACCGCATGACCTCTCTCCTCGTCCTACATAATAATATTTTATATTAATGTATAACGATTGTCAATGCCGGTGTTTGATAATAGGGATTCATTTATGCAATCGTTACGGGGGCGGTTTTATTGGCTGCATGTATCGGTATTAGGTAAACCTTACCCCTACTTGACATTTCCTTTCACAGTGAATATAATTGAATATATATGAATCATAAACGGAGTAAATATATGTCGAAAACCATCACCATGAGGGTCGACGACGACCTTTACCGGATTATTAAAAAAGCGGCGGACGGCGAGAAACGCTCGGTGTCGAATTTCCTCGAATGGGCGGCGTTCAATTATATCACTTCTGACATTCATGTGGGTAAAAGCGAGATGGAGGAAATTCTTCAAAACACCGCCGACTTGGATAAGGGATTAAGCGACGCAAAAGAAGGAAAATACCGCGTTGTCGAATAATTTCTCTGTCGCCGAAATCGATACCTATCGGGCGAAAATCGGGCTCGAACCATACCGTAGAATAGCCGGTAAAATTTCAGAATTCGTTTATGCTCAACTGAAAGCCAACCCTTTTTTCGGGAACTATATAAAAAAATTAAAAGGCGAATATAAGGACGTTTACCGGTACAGGATTGGCGATTTCCGACTTTTTTATATTATCGACGAGGATAAAAAACTCGTCATTATTGTCGATATCGAACAGCGTAAAGACGCTTATTAACAAAGGATAGCTATGGATATTTTTACAGACATCGCCGCGCGCTTCCGGGAGCTGAATATCGCGTTCCACTACACCCCGGAACTTGCGCCCGAAACCTCCCTCCACCCGGACGAACTCGCCTCTATCGCGCACGCCTCCCCCGTCCGCCGGCGTGAGTTCGCGACAGGGCGCGCCTGTGCCCGCGAGGCGATCCGCGCCCTGGGTATCGCGGGGGATATCCCGCTCCCGCGCGGGCCGTTCCGCGAGCCGATGTTCCCCGATGGGGTTACCGGGAGCATCTCGCATACTGACGGGATGACATGCGCGGCGGCGGCGTTCTCACGCGATTACCGCGCGGTGGGTATCGATATCCAAATCCTCGGGCGATCCGTCAGCATGGACGCGGCGGGACAGATTCTCAATATTGACGAGCATGAGTGGATGAACGTGCCCGACGGCATATTGGCGGCGTTCTCGATAAAGGAAGCGTTTTTTAAAATGACGCGGTGTCTGACCGATACCCCGTACTGGTTCGACAAGGTCTCCCTGCGGCAGCCGGATGCGGACGGACAGGTACTATGCCGTTATCAGACCCCCGCCGGAATCTACGAGAAAATCGCGGAATTCCGGCGGAATGAAAGTTATATATTTTCTTTTTGTACCCTTCGCGCGGATGAACTTTTAGAAGGAATAAATCTGCGTACCCCGGTTAACCCTCGTACCTCGTCAGGACGATAGACGAGTTCTGCCCGCCGAAACCGAAGCTGTTCGATAACGCGACATTGATCTTCTTCTCGATCGCCTTATTCTTAACGATATTCAGGTGAATCTCGGGGTCCTGCTCGAACACGTTCATCGTCGGATGGATGACTCCTTCCTGGAACGCCATAATCGTCGCAATCGCCTCGATACCGCCCGCCGCGCCGATCAGGTGTCCGGTCATCGACTTCGTGCTGTGGACTAGCACATCCATCGTGTGATTGCCGAATACTTTATTAATGCCCCGCGATTCGGTCAGATCGCCCAGTTGGGTGGGAGTCCCGTGCGCGTTAATCAGCTCTATCTGCGATTTATCGATCTTAGCATCCTCGATAGCGTTCATCATAGCGTTCGCGCCGCCCCTTCCTTCGGGATGGGGAGCGACCAGATCGTACGCGTCGCACGAGAAACCGAAGCCCTTGAGCTCGGCGTATATCTTCGCGCCGCGCTTCTTCGCGTGCTCGAGTTCCTCGAGCATGACAATCCCCGACCCTTCGGCAAGCACGAACCCGTCGCGGTCCTTATCGTAGGGACGGCTGGCAGTCTCGGGAGAATCGTTCCGGCGGGAGAGCGCGAAGATCGCGTTGAAGCCCCCGAACCCGGGGAGAATCACGACCGCTTCGGTGCCTCCGGCGATCATCACGTCGGACAGCCCCATGCGGATCATCAACGCCGCGTTGCCGATGGCATGGTTGCTGGTCGCGCAGGCGGAATTTACCGAGAAGTTCGGCCCCTGGAAATTATTCTCCTTCGCGAAATACCCCGCGGGCGTGTTCGGGATCACCCCGACCACATAGAACGGCGACGTATGATCCAAGCCGTAATTGCGCATCACATCGAATGTTTCCCAATGCAGGCCGAGCCCCGCTTCCCCGGTGCCGATTATGGCGCCGTAACGGGTGGGGTCTTTTTCTATCACCGACGCATCGAGGCCGGAGTCCTTGAACGCCTGGGTGGCGGCCGCGTGCGCGAATATGGCGAACCGTCCGAAACGGTTCAGCATCTTCTTCGGTATGAAATCCGTGATATTATCCGGGTAATCTATCTCTGCGGCGATTTTCACCGGAAAATCCACGAGGTCTTTAGCGTATCTTTGCGATAGACGGATGCCCGATTTCCCTATCTTCAGGTTGTCCCAGAATTCCCGCACATTGTTTCCCAGCGGATTCATCGTCCCCATACCCGTAATCACGATCCGGGTCTCGTATGGATTTCGCTGTATTGTTCCCATTTTTACCGCCTTGAATATTTTTCTCTATTTATTTTAATGCATTATCCCAAATTGTCAATATGTGTAACTATTCACAAATACAGGAGTAAACAACCTGCACCGCTTTATTTCAAGCTGTCTAAAAGATTTGAAATAATTTTTTTCATTTCGGGAATATCGTTTTCAATTAAACTCTTCGCTAACTGTATATCGATATTTTCATATTCATGCGCTAAAATATTCCTGAAATGGTATACTTTCTTTACAGGGAGCGCCTTTCTATATTCCGTGCCGTGAATTTTCTCGATTTTTTCACCGATTTGAAGGAGGCACATGGTTAACGCGTGATACCCTGTGACATCGTTAAAAGCCTTTTCGATAGTGAAATACTTCTTTATTATTTCTTCAATGTCTTCAATAATTTCAAGTATAAAATGTAACTTTACCACATCCGAATCGTTAGACATATAGAGTTTCGGGTAGAATAAATTTTTTACCCGTTCTCCTTAACGAATTTTTATTGACCAGATCGATCTGCTTATGCAGTTTTCTGCGGATATCCAGCCGGATTTTATCAATCCTGACATAAGCATCCAGCCCGATATATCTGCTTAAAAACCGTTCATCCAATTCATAGAGTATATCGATGTCGCTTTTTTCGGTTTCATTCCCTTTCGCGAACGAACCGAAAACACCGATGATAATAAATCCTTCGGGTAAATACTTCTCTTTCAGCGCTTTAAGGTTCTGCATTACTATTTCATTCATATTTAATCCTGTCCCCTATTTCCTATATCGCCTCTAATGCCGGAAGTGACGCACGCCGGTGAACACCATCGCGACGCCCTTCTCGTTCGCCGCGTCGATCGACTCCTGATCGCGCATCGACCCGCCCGGCTGGATGATCGCGATAATCCCTTCCTTCGCGGCGTTATCCACACTGTCGCGGAACGGGAAATACGCGTCCGATGCCATCACCGCGCCGTCGAGCGCAAACCCCGCGTCATGCGCCTTCATTACCGCGATACGCGCCGAATCCACACGCGACATCTGTCCCGCGCCCACGCCGACTACCTGCCCGCCCTTCGCGTAGACTATCGCGTTCGATTTGACGTATTTGCATATCTTCCACGCGAACTTGAGGTCGCCGATCGTCCCGTCGGGGGACTTCGCCGTCACGCAGTCGAACTTTTCGTTATCCATCCCGGGCATATCCCATCCCTGCGCGAGCATCCCGCTCTCCACCCTCCGGTAAGACGTTCCTTTCTTCGTCCAGTCGTCCCCTTTTATCTCGATAATCCTGAGATTTTTCTTTTCCTTGAGTATCTCGATCGCCTCCGGTTCGTACCCTGTCGCGACAATAATCTCGTAGAACCGTTCGTGTATCAGCTTCGCGGTCTCCGCGTCGAGAGTGGTGTTAAACCCGACTATTCCGCCGAACGCCGAGGCGGGGTCTCCCGCGAGCGCGCGTTCGTATGCGTCGCGGACATCCTTCCCCTCCGCCGCGCCGCACGGGTTCGTGTGCTTGATAATCACGCAGAACGGTTTACCGCCGGCGAACTCGCGGAGTATATCGATCGCGGCGTCGGTATCCATGATATTATTATAGGAGAGCTTTTTCCCGCCGTGCACCTCGGAGTTCAGGACGGAAATATTACCCGCGATACCCGAACGGTACAGCCCGGCCGCCTGGTGCGGGTTTTCCCCGTAACGCAGCTCCTCGTCGAGCTTCATCGGTATCGAGCACTCGGCGGGAAACGCCGTTTTACCCGAACGCGCGAAGAACCATGACGAAATCAGCCCGTCATAGTATGCGGTATGCCCGAACGCCTTGGCGGCGAGCGCGAGGCGGGTCTCATCCGAAGTAGCGCCGTGCTCGTCGATCTCTTCCATTATATTCTCGAAATCGGAGTTATCGACTACAATATTCACAAAACGGTGGTTTTTCGCGGCCGCGCGGATCAGGGTCACTCCGCCTATATCGATTTGTTCGATAATATCGGCGGGCGACGCCTTGGGGTCGGCGGCGGTCTCCTCGAACGGGTACAGGCTGACCACCACGAATTCTATCGGCTCGATGTTGTGTTTTTTCAGGTCGGCAAGATGGTCGGGGTTATCGGTGCAGGCGAGGATACCGGAATGCACCATCGGGTGCAGGGTCTTTACGCGCCCGCCGAGCACCTCGGGAAACCCGGTAATCGCGCTGAGTTCCGTAACCGGAACCCCCTTGTCTTTCAGGTATTTATATGTCCCGCCGCTCGATACGATCTCGTATCCGCAGCCGGATAGGTATTCCGCGAATGTCTCTATCCCGTCCTTCTTATATACGCTGAATAACGCCCTTTTCATGCATCCTCCCTGTCGTTTAAGGTTTTAATCCCAGTATTTCGCGGATGGCCGCGCGCCCTTCCTTCAGCCCGATGACTTTATTGTGCCGCACGGGCAGTTTGTCCAATCCCTCGAGCGAACGGTGCACCGGCACTCCGGTCAGGGTTTGGAGCTTATCGAGCAGGACGAACTCGTCGTCGATAGCCTTATCGCCCGTAATCGCCTGATATACCGCTTTATTAAATTTAAACGGCGACGCCGTAGACGCGATAATCGCCGGGGTGGCGTCCCCGGTCCGTTCCATATATACGCGGTGCACATGCGACGCGACCGCGGTGTGCGTATCGATCAGGTAATGGTCGTCGCGGTACATCCGCTTGATCTCGTCGAGCGTGGCCTGCTCGTCGGCAAATCCCCCGTTCAGCGAATTGAATACCCGTTCGCGGGTAGTCTCGTCCACCTTGAATCTCCCCTTCGTCCTGAGGTCGTCGTACCATCGCACGATCTTCTCCGGGTTGTTCCCGGTCACGCTGTACAGGAAACGTTCGAGGTTCGAGGATATGAGGATATCCATCGACGGGGAAACGGTCGGATAGAACTCACGGTTCTTATCGTAGATACCGTCCGCGATGAAATCGGTCAGTATTTTATTCTTATTGGAGGAGCAGATAAAACGGTTGACGGGAAGCCCCATCTGCTGGGCATAGTACCCCGCGAGGATATTGCCGAAGTTCCCGGTCGGTACGTTGAAATTCACCGGGTCGCCGATGAATACCTTCCGCTTCTCCACCATCTGGAGATATGCCCAGAAGTAATACACGATCTGCGGGACAAGCCGTCCCCAGTTGATCGAGTTCGCCGACGAGAATTCGAACCCCGCCGCGCCCAATTCGCTCACAGTACCCGGGTCGGCGAAAATCTCCTTGACCATCGACTGGCAATCGTCGAAATTTCCCTCGACGCCCACCGTATAGGTATTCCCCCCGGAGGTGGTCACCATCTGGAGTTCCTGCACGCGGCTGACGCCGTTCTTGGGGTAGAACACGATGATGCGGGTTCCGGGTATATCGCGGAATCCCTCGAGGGCGGCCTTCCCGGTATCGCCCGAAGTCGCGACCAATATCACTATTTCTTTATCGGATTTCTGTTTCTGCGCCGCGATAGTTAAAAGGTGCGGCATGATCTGCAGGGCGAGGTCTTTGAACGCGGCGGTCGGGCCGTGCCAAAGCTCCAGCACCGCGATGTTATCGTGTAATACGCGGAGCGGCGCGGGGTTGATCGCCTCGAACTTATCGGGACTATACGCCTCGGCGATCGCATACTGTATCTCGTTCTCGGTGTAATCGGTCAGGTACAGCTTGAGTATCTCGAACGCCATCTCCATATAGGAGAGGCCGCGCAGGTTAAAAATATCGATCGGCGGAATGGTCTCCGGGCTGAATAAACCGCCCTTCGGCACCATCCCCAGCCGGATCGCTTCCGCGCTCGGGACGGGAGGATAATTTCCCCGTGTACTGACATAACGCATAGAGTACCCCGATAAAAATAAATGAGCCATATTTTAACCGGAATCGCCGAAAAAAGAAAGTTTATCGGGATTTCCGCTCCGGGATGCCCGCTAACCATTAAAATTATTTAGGGTATACGGTGTTTTTGTAATCATCATAGTAGATAGTGACATTATTGCTATCCCATGTACAGTAATTTATTTTATTAAACGGGCCGTATTCCTTCGTGTTCATTTTAACATACCACAAATTCTTATTATAAAGATACCCAAAACAGTATTCTTTACCGGATGAATCAAATGATAATTGAACTATATTCAGGTAAGGCCCGAAAGTTTTACCGTTAATATGCGCGTAGTACTTGTTCTGCGAACTGTAAATAATTCCATATGATTCATTATTTTCACTGAATACCGGATTGTTAACCTCTTCATACGGCCCATGGACTACGCCATTTTTAACAAAATAGTCTGCTTTTTTTTCGCTTACCGATATATTTGTAAAGATGGAATATTTAAATATAAATAATTCTCCGTAGGACAAAAACCCTGGGCTATCCGCGAAGCTATACGGCCCGAAAATCCTGTCGTCGATGTTTACATAGTACCGGTTACTTTCCTTATATGCAAATCCGAAATTGGTGGAATGTTTAGCAAAAGCGGGATAAAATGCGATTTCATACGGTCCGTATATTCTATCGTCGATTTTTATGCTCATCTCACCCGTATCGGTTTTCATAATCAGGTTTCCCCTGCCGCATGAACCTAATAAAAAAGCTAAAAATATAATCGTTCCATACTTTCTCATTTATTTCTCCTAAACAGCAAAAATACTAAATATGCTCTATTCACCTAGATACATGCTATATCCGTTATTATAAAGGATTTTAAAGTCATTGCTATCCCAGTAGACCTGTTCAATGGACTGGAACGGGCCTTCACTGGAATAAGCGGATTTGATATACCAGTTTCCACCCTCGCGATAAGGGAAACAAAAATAGTTACCGGATGGGTCGAACTGGGGATATTTTATTTCAGAGTATTCTCCAAAAGAGTACCCGTTGATCTCGATACCATATCCTTCATTATCCTGATAGATGATACAATAGGAATGTTCCCATTCGCCTGCGTACATATCATGTACTTCCTCGAACGGGCCGTACTGCTTTCCCGTCTTTATGAAGTAATCCCGAATATACCCGTCATCGTCTTTCTTCTTATAACGATAGATATAATCGTTATAAAACCCGTAAAAATACAGATACCCGGCATCCACGTATGGGCCGAAAATATTATCGTTGATATTGACATAATAACTGTTGTCAAATTGATAGACAAAACCGAAATCCGAAGTGTGCTCCGCGAATTTCAGCGAAAATGCATCAGTAAAAGGCCCGTATTTTTTATTTCCGATCCAGACTTCCTTATCGGGGCCGCCCTCGCTCCTGATCAGATATCCCTTCGAACAACCGGCAAATTGAATGACCGATAATAAAAACAGGATTAGTATTTTTTTCATTTTATCCTCCGTGGGAATGATACCAAGGATTTCGCTATTTTGCAAATCTCCGCCCGAAGAAAATTGAACGATGCCGAAAAATATCCGGAAAATATCCCTAACCTTTGACATTTTATGAATTAATAATATACTATGCAAGGAGTAATTTCCGAGGAGAAAGGGTATGGTTAAAAAATATTTTGCCGCAGCCGCGTTAATTGTATTTATTCTATCGTTATCATGTTCCAAACCCGCCGAGAAGGATATTTTCGTCTGCGCGGAGAATGGCGATATCGCCGGGATGAAGCTCCTGCTCGAGAAGGGCACGAACGTCAATAAGGTCAACCCCGCCAATTATTCCATCCTGTTCGTCGCGATCACCAACGGGGACGTCGAGGCGGTCAAGTTCCTCATATCGAAGGGCGCGAATATCTCGAACCGTATCGTGAACACCACCCCGCTGATGCTCGCCGCCGAGTGCAACCAGACCCAGATCATCGTCCTCCTCGCCGATAAGGGCGCGAAGCTCGACGACTCCAACGGGATACGCACCGCGCTCATCTGCGCGGTCGAGAAGGGAAACCTCGACGCGGTAAAAATATTAACCGAAAAGGGCGCGGACATCAACCTGAAAAATAACCTGAACTGGACGGCGCTCATGTTCGCGGTCAAGTACGACCGTATCGAGATCGCGAAGTACCTGATCTCCAAGAAGGCCGACCTGAACGCGGGGGATTATTTCGACGATAAGACCGCGCTGATTATCGCGGTGGAGAACGATAATCCCGATATGGTGAAACTCCTGCTGAAAAGCGGGGCGGAGATCAACCAGCCGATGAAGGACACGTCGGGGAAGAAAATGATGTACTATACCCCGCTCGACGTCGCGCAGAAGAAGGGGCTGAAGAAGATCGCCGACCTATTAATCGGCAAGGGCGCGGTATCCAGCACGATGGACTTCGATACCGATTCCAAGACCGAATAAGCAACGCGGATGTGAGCGAATATGTTTGCATTTTACCGGATACCGTCGGGGATTTAAGTTTCTTGCGGGGGATTGGGAGTATCTGTCGCTGCTTCATGCCGAATACCTTCCGATGTTTTCTCAGGAGGGTAATCCAAATTTTTCTCTATCTGCATTTTTTTCAATGATGAATCATATAAAAATACATAATTTGTTTCCATCTTCTTTTCAGATTGTTTATATTCTAGATTAATCTTCATTTTTATATTAGATAAGTCTTTTACTATACTCTTTACCTCTTCTGAATCTTTATCATATACCTTAAATACTTGAATTCTTCCCGATAATGCATCAATATAGTATAATGCGCCCCAAAAACTGGACAGGCAGTTAAGGTGAAATTTTGCTGTGGATATTGTAAAATACAGAAGGAGAAAAACAATGTCACAGCGAACCAAGCATTCAGCGGAATTCAAGGCGAAAGTTG
>JABLXV010000061.1 GCA_013177895.1 Brevinematales bacterium
TTTTCAGGTATAATATGAATAGTTCAAAATGTAATCGGAGTTACTTATGAAGATAAAAAAAGAGCGTTCTACCAAAACCGGGATCGACATGACCCCGATGATCGACGTAGTTTTCCAGCTCCTGACGTTCTTTATGATTACCTCGACGGTGATAAAAACCTCCGCGATCAATGTCGATCTTCCCAGCGCGAGCACATCCGACGCCGCTCCCGTGCGCGTTGCGGTGGTAACCCTCTATAAGGACGGAACAGTCAAGCTCAACGATCAGAATATCGACTTCAATAATCTCGGAATAGAAATCGCGGCGTTGAAAACAAACAGCAGCGATATAGTTGTTACTATTCAGGGCGATAAGAGTATACCTTATGACAAGGTGCTGCAAACGATGGATATCGTGCGCTTCGCGGGAATTAAGAAGATGAGTCTTGCGACGGTACTGAAAGAGAATAAACCCTAAGGATTTTATATGAGGGTGAATCTGAAAGATATCAATATCAATCAAAGTTTCCTGGCTTCATTCTTAATCCATGTGGTAATTTTGTTGATTATATCGATTCTTTTAATGCAGAGCAATCTATTTAAAACCCCCGAACCGATGCTGGTTATGATCGATTCGCCTGTGGAGACTATCGCGTCCTCGCTCGACAATATGCTGAATACCCCCACCCACACCCAGGCTCCCCAGCTGGAAGACCGTATTTCCCCGGTAGTAGAGAAAAACGCTATCCCCGATAAAGCGGTACCCAGCATGCCCGCTATCAACCCGAATCAGAATTCCCAGACCGAAGTAAAGGAATCCATCAAGAATAACCTGACCGCGAAAGACCCCGAGAACCTCTATAAAATCGACCCTACCAAGATAAAGAACGACCAGAACCAGAAGGAAATGGATCAGCTCGCAAAAAAGAACAATACTCCCGCGGATACCCTCGATAAGATGTTCGAGGAGCCCGCGAAGGACAATAACCCGTCTAAAACACCCGCGAATCAGGTCGGCGACCTTTCGCATAAGATACTCAGCGAACTATCCAACCAGCAGAACAATAATACCGCTTTGAACAACCAGAATAATCAGCCCAACGATTCGGGCGAGAAGATCGACAAGACCGACCCGTTAAGCGACGCTAAATGGAACGGCCAGCCCCGCAAGACGATTAAATTCCCCGATCTGGCGTCGAAGATACCCGACGAGTACAAGATGAAGGGGTTGAGCTATAAGATCACCGTCCGCTTGACCATCACCCCCGAGGGCAATGTTAAAAAAGTAAATATCCTCGAATCGTCGGGCGAGATAGAACTGGACAGCATTTTCCAGATCGAGCTCCAGAATATCATCGTGGAATCGGTGCCCGCGTCGGTAGGCTCTGTGACCGTTATCAAGACGTTTACCATCAAGGTTAAATAACCGCATTATGCGATTCTTTTAACACTTCGCCGCCGTATCAATTAAGCCTGTCAATTCAATACTATTAGATTGCTTCGCATGCGCTCGCAATGACAAACATATCGCGCAAACAATCCATTAAGTCTTTTTCTTCTTCGTCTTGGCCGCGGGAAATAAAATATTATTCAGGATGAGGCGGTATCCCGGGGAATTGGGGAAAAGGTCGAGATTGGTGGGCGGGTCGCCGACCTGATGGGCGTAGTCCTCGGGGTCGTGCCCGGCGTAGAAGGTGAACGTTCCCTTACCGCGGTCGCCGTGGATATAGTTCACCCAGCTTTTACCGTCGATACCGGAGAGAATAGTGATGTCTTTTTTAATCAGGCTCTTCTGGAACCCGGTCGTCTGCCCTAAAAATCCCTTGATCAGGTTCTTGTGGTCCTGTATCAGCATCGTCGGGATCACGTCGTACTTCGCGGAGAAATCGTTCAGGCGGAAGTAAAACGGGGTAGCATAGATATTTTCAACAGTCGGTTCGATATCGATATCGGAGTACTCGTAGATATACGGCTCCGTAATCAGTTTAAACCCCTCGAACGCCAGCGTGCTCTGGTAATCGGTCTTCTGCGGCCATGCGGAATCGAACGGGGTACCGTCGATCTGCGCCGGGACGATATCGAATCCCTGGCAGGCGAGCGCGATATCGAGGGTGTCGGTCGCGGATCACATGGCGAACATAAATCCCCCGTCGATCACGTACTGCCGGATTTTCGCGGCGACCGCTTTCTTCTCCTCCTGTACGCTCTTGAAGCCAAGCGATCCCGCGATCTTCTGGAAAAGCGCCACCTGCTCGATGTACCACTTTTCCGCGCCGTAATTAAACCAGAACTTCCCGTACTGTCCGGTAAAATCCTCGTGATGCAGGTGAAGCCAGTCGAAGTTTTCCGGGGTTAAAAGCCCGCCGATCACTTCCTGATCCCAGATGCGGGTATAGGGTATCTCTGCGTACTCGAGCACGAGAGTAACCGCGTCGTCCCACGGAGCCGTCCACGGAGGCGCGTACACCGCGACAACCGGAGCTTTATCGAGGTCGACGATATTCATATTTTCCTGATCGATCACTGCCTTAATCGATGCGAAATCCGATTCGCCGATCGGCTGATTGGCGACATTGCGCAGGAGTCCCCACTCGGCCAATTCCGTCGAATCGCTCATCAGGATAAAACTTCCCCCGCGATAGTTGAGAAGCCATTTTACCTGCACCCCCTTCTTCAGGGCGAGATATGCCAGTCCGTATGCCTTCAGGTGATTAGGCTGCGTATCGTCCATCGGAATAAAGATCATGGCATTCAGGGTCAGCGGCAATAGTAAAATCAAGAGTACGATTGTTTTCATAACAGGCCTTTCGGGAGTTTAGAATAATATAACAGGAATTTAGGTTTTCATCAAGTCGCAGGAGTTCATCCGCGTAAAATAAATCAACAAATTATAAAACGGTATTTGACAAATATAATTATCTCGGTTATAATAATTCACCTGATGAATTAATAAAGGAGCTGTTTTGCAGCTCCTTTTTTGTTATCGGCGGATACTTGTCATCCTGAGCATATCGAAGGGTGACGATACGGTTAAGGATGAAAAAATGTTTCGTGAGAAACTCAATAAACTGGTAACGGAAACAGTCGAGACATTGGGGTTTATCCCGCTCGAGTGCCTCTGGGTATACGGAAAAAGCCGCAGTACGCTGAAGGTGGTTATCCATCTCAGGGAACGCGATATATCGTCTACGGATTGCGAAAAAGTCGCGCGGGTATTGTCCCAGCGGCTGGATGTGGACGATTTGATCGCCGGGGCGTACCAATTGGTAGTCGAATCCCCCGGACTGGAACGCGAGATCGGGCACAAGAAGGAATATGCCTATTTTACGGGCAGACCGGTGCGGGTGGTGGTAAAAACTCCCGCGAATTACGGGATGAAGGATAATGTGATTATCGGCGATATCGAGGCCTATGACGATAACGAGCTCAAGCTGAAATCAAAGGAAGGGGAAATGATTATCCCCGTCAGCGATATCTCGAAAGCAGAACTATTTTTAGATATAAAAAAATACCTATAAAGGAGGAAAACGGTGGCACTTGGTGACATAATCGAAGAATTCGCTAAAGAAAACAAAATATCGGAAGAATTAGCAGAACAAATACTAAAAGAGGCCATGAGTACGGCTTATAAGAAAAAATTCGGTAAGACCTACGAAAATGTCGAAGTAAAAATCGATAAAAAGATTTATATGTTCCAGTTAAGAGAAGTCGCCGAAACGGTCGAGGACGAGGTGCTTCAGATATCGGCGGACGAAGGGATGCAGTATACCAAGAAAAAGTCGCTCGAGCCGGGAGATACCGTAAAAATCCCGATCGACGTCTCCGAGTTCGGCAGACAGATCGCGCAGATTGTGAAGCAGGTGCTGAAACAGCGCGTCAACGAAATACAGAAGGATATTTTATATAACGAGTTCGCGAATAAGACAGGGCAGGTTTTTATCGGCAAGGTCAAATCGATGACCGACTCCCGTTCAGGCGGATACTTTATCTCCCTCGAACCGCGCGGCGTCGAGGCGTTCCTCCCGTACAGCGAATGTATCCCGGATGAATCGTTCGATACCGGCGAGAATGTAAAGTTCTATCTTCTTGAGGCGAAGCAGTTCTCCCGCAAGGGGGAATCGCAGCTGATCCTTTCCCGGAAGCGCGAAGAGTTCGTCAAGGAGCTCCTCCGCCTGAATATCCCGGAGATCAACGACGGTACGTTTACAATCCGCGCGGTCGCGCGTAAGCCCGGCGAGGTCAGCAAGGTCGTCATCGACACGGTCAACGACTCGATTGACCCGATCAGCGTGACAGTCGGTAAGCAGGGCGCGCGTATCAAGCCGATCCGCAGCGAACTGGGCAGCGAGCGTATCGAGATTATCCGCTGGAACGAGGAACCCCGCCAGCTGATTTCCAACGCCGTGAAGGCCAGCCGCGTGCTGAAGGCGCGTATCGCGGAAGTGTATAACATCGATCTGGATATGGATAAACATGAAGCGCATATCGTGGTCGCGGACGAGTTTCTCGCGCCGTTGATCGGTAAGGGCGGTTCGCATCAGAAGATGATCGAAAAAGTGACCGGGTGGAAGATTCACTTCCGTCCCTATTCCGAGTTTGAGGTCGAGATACTGGAGAAACAGCGTCAGGTTGACCAGATTCTTGGCATCACTTCCGAGACCGAGGAAGTCGAGGTTATCGAAGAGGAGAAAATCCCTATCGATATGCTCCCGTTCACACCCGAACAGATGGAGATACTCAGAAGCGCGGGATTCGAGGATGTTGTGGAAATCGTGGAATTCTCTATCGAGGAACTTGCGAACCGTTGCGGTATCTCGCTGGACAGCGCTATGGAATTATGGAAAGTTATCGAGTCCAATGTTGAAATAGAGGAAGAGGAAGCGTAAATTCCGCTGTGTTTTGTATAATTAGGAGGATGTTCCATGCCTGATAACGGCCAAGACCCAAAGAAGAAAAAAATAATCAAGCTGAAAGTAAAATCGGATTCCAAAGCGGCACAGAACGTCTCGGATACCAAGGAGACAAAGCCGTCTGCCAGTCCGCTGCCGGAGAATCAGGCGCCGGAAACCACAACCCCGGATACCCTTCCGAATAAACCCTTCACGGCGACACCCCCCGCGCATGATGGGCTTGGCGTAAAAAAGACACAATTCTCAACGAATAAAGCGCCCTATCCCAGGCCTTTTACCCCGCGTCCCGGCGGACAAGGCTCGCCCGGCGGATACCGTCCCGGCGGACAGGGCTCAACCGGCGGATATCGTCCCGGCGGACAAGGCTCGCCCGGCGGATATCGTCCCGGCGGACAAGGCTCGCCCGGCGGATATCGTCCCGGAGGACAGGGCGGATACCGTCCCGGAGGACCCGGCGGAGCAGGCGCTCCCGGCGCAACACCCGCGGCCGGTGCGGCGGCGGGTAAGGATCAATCCAACCGCAACCGTCATTTCAGTAATGTTACCGCTAAGAAAAAAGACGCTCCTTTGTCGAAGGAAGAAATCAAAAAGCGGCAGGAGGAGATTTTCCTCTCCAAAATGCAGAATTCCATGCTCATGCGTCAGAAGAAGGGAGAGGTCGTTATTCCCGATGAAATAGAGATCGGGGAAGTGGTCAAGATTTCTGATATGGCTAAAAAGATGCAGATGAAGGCCAGCCTCCTGATACAGAAACTGATGACGCTCGGCGTGAGCGCCACAATCAACGATAATATCGACGCGGACACCGCGGTGATTCTCGCGTCGGAATTCAACTGTAAAGTCAAGATCAAGAGCCTCAAAGAAGAGGTAATTGTTAAAGAGGAAGAGGATGCCGACGCCGACCTGATGCAGAGACCGCCGATTGTTACGGTGATGGGGCATGTTGACCACGGTAAAACCAGTCTTCTCGACGCTATCCGCAATACCAATGTGGTCGAGCATGAAAGCGGCGGTATCACCCAGCATATCGGCGCGTACCGTGTCAGCACCCCGCGCGGACAGCTCGTATTCCTCGACACTCCCGGCCATGAGGCGTTTACCGCCATGCGCGCGCGCGGAGCGGAAGTCACAGATATCGTCATATTGGTCGTATCCGCCGCGGAAGGCGCGATGCCCCAGACGGTAGAAGCGATCAATCACTCAAAGGCCGCAAAAGTACCGATTATTGTCGCTATCAATAAAATGGATCTTCCGGGCGCCAACCCCGAACGTCTCAAGCAGCAGCTCGCCGAACAGGGACTATTGTCTGAGGAATGGGGCGGCGATACCCAGTTTGTCGAGGTATCCGCGTTGAAAAAGACCGGTATCGATACCCTGCTCGAAGCCATCCTGCTTCGCGCGGAGGTGATGGAACTGCGCGGCAATCCCAATAAGCGCGGCGTAGGCTTCGTAGTCGAATCCGAGATGGATATAGGAAAGGGCGCGATCGCCACAGTGGTAATCCGTACCGGAAAAATCCAGATCGGCGATTGTTTCGTAGTCGGTACGACGATGGGAAAAGTACGCGCTATGTTCGACGATAAGGGGAATAAAATCGAGATAGGGCTTCCCTCGCAGCCGGTGGAAATCATGGGATTCAACGATGTCCCCAGCGCGGGCGATAAATTCTTCGTGGTAGAAAACGAGGAGATCGCGAAGGATATCTCGTCGAAACGGAAGAATCTCAAGAAGATGGACGATAACCAGAATATCAAGAAAATACAAATTCAGCAGGCGATGGATAAACTATCCACCCCTAACCTGAAGGAATTGAAGATCATCGTGAAGGCCGACGTGGACGGCTCGGTGGAGGCTATCAAGTACTCTCTCACCAAGCTCCAGAACGAGGAAATCGATATTAATATCATTCACGCCGGAATCGGCGCAGTAACGGAAAGCGATATCATGCTCGCATCCGCGACGGCGGTCACCGAGGAATCCCGCACATTAGTGCTCGCGTTCCGCGTCCGTGTGGACACGATGGCGAAGGAGAAAGCCGAATCGGAAGGGATTCCCATCAAACGCTTCGCGATCATATACGAACTCATCGACTTCGTGAAGGCTATCCTCGAAGGGATGCTGACACCGGAGGTGATCGAGAATATTATCGGTACGGCGGAGATCAAAGAAGTATTCCGCATCAAGGATATCGGTAAGGTCGCGGGATGCTTCGTCAACGAAGGATTTATCCGTAAGGGCAATCTGGTCCGCCTATTCCGCGACGATGTGCAGTACTGGGAAGGTAAGATATCCGCGATGAAACGGTTCCAGGAAGACGCGACCGAAGTCCAGATGGGTTTCGACTGCGGTATCAGTTTCACGAACTTCGATAACTTTAAAAAAGGCGATATACTCGAATGCTACACGTCCGAGAAAAAGGAGAAAAAACTCTTCACCACTCCCGACGGCAAAAAGCCCGCGGGCAGTTAGGAGGACGGCATGTCGAATAAGATCAGGATGCAGCGGCTGAATAAAACGCTGATAAAAGAAGTCAGCCAGGCCGTCTGCAGCGAGGTAAAAGACCCCCGCCTTCTCTCGATGGTCACCGTGCTGGACTGCGAACTATCCAAGGATATGCACTATATGAAGGTCGAGGTCAGCCTATATAGCTCCAACGAGGTTCACAATATCAAGACGCTCGCGGCGCTGAACAACGCCGGCGGGTTTATCAGCTCCGTTGTCAGTAAGAATCTCAGGCTGAAATTCGCGCCCACTATAGAGTTTAAACGCTCGCATATGATCGAGGATTCGGTTCGGATTACAAACAAAATGAAGGAGATAACCGGTGACGATTCAGTCGATGAATCTCAACCTGAGTGATTCCCTTGCCGATGAATTAAGGCTTCTGAACGCAAATATTCTCGCGTCGCGCGGGATCATCGTCACAGGTCATATCAATCCCGACGGGGATAATATCGGCAGTCAGCTCGCGTTGGGTGAATACTTCGAGCAAATCGGTAAAAAGTATATCCTTCTCGACGAAGACCCGTTACCCGCTTTCCTGCGCTTCCTGCCGAATACGCATATGATAAAGACTCTCCGTGAGAATAAAATAAACTCCTCGGAGTACGATCTGGTCATCGTGGTGGATTCCGGCGACCTTCCGCGTATCGGCGGTGTAGCCGATGTTTTCACCGACTCGATGAAAATTGTAAATATCGACCACCATCTCGGCAACACCCTATTCGGCGATATGAATATCATCCATGAGACTGCGTCGAGTATCGGGGAAATACTTTATTATTTCTTCCGCATCAATAATATCGGGATCTCCATGGATATGGCGTCCGATTTATTCGTATCGATTGTAACCGATACGGGGTTTTTCCGTTACGACCAGACCTCCCCGGAGGTGCATATGATCGCGGCCGACCTGATATCCCATGGGATATCCCCGAATTACTTCCATATCCAGCTGAACATGATGAAATCGCTCGGGTATACCCGTCTCCTCAGTCTGCTGTTATCACGTATGGAGCTTTTCGAGGATAGTTCTATCGCGTTCAGTTATCTGCTGATCGACGACTTTACCGGTTATTCGGATATAGATACCGATACGATGATCGAGCATCTCGGGATGCTGGATTCGGTATCGGTGTATTTCCTGATCAAGGAGAAAAAACCAAAACTTTTCGGCGCGAGCCTCAGAAGCAAGTACGACGTCGATGTCGCGAAGATCGCCTCGGCTCTCGGCGGCGGCGGGCATATGCGCGCGGCGGGATGCCGTACTGATGAAATGCCGTTCGATGATTTCAGGGATAAACTTTTAACGCTTATCATAGATGAAGTTCAGGCTTATCAACATTAACTTTGGGAGTGGCAGATGTATCTCAGTAAATCTCACCGTCCGGTCTGGGCGGAAATCAATATCGATGCAATCCGTGCAAACCTCCTTCATGTAAAATCCAAGCTGCCTTCGGAGACAATGATAATCGGCGTAGTAAAAGCCGATGCGTATGGGCATGGGGCTATCCCCGTCTCTCAGGAACTCCTGAAGCTGGGCGTGGAGTACCTCGCGGTATCCAATATCGACGAGGCTATCGAACTCCGTAATGCGGGTCTATCATCCCCGATACTGATGTTCGGTCCTGTCGAAGTCCCCGAATTCGGTAAATTGATCCAGTTTAACATTTTCCCGACCGTTTACAGCTACGATTACGCGAAGGAACTCAGCGAATCCTACCGTTACCGCGGCGTATTTCCAAAGGTGCATATCAAGATCGATTCAGGCATGGGGAGACTGGGGATTCCGGTTGACGATGCCCTGCTCGAAGTGGAGCAGATTTCCAAGATCGAGGGAATGATTATCGACGGTATCTACTCGCATTACCCGAGTTCCGACGAGGATATCGAGTACTCCGAGCAGCAGACCCTGAAATTCACAAAACTGATTGCCGATATCAAACGGCTCGGGATAAAAGTACGACATTTCCATATCGCGAACAGCGCGGGGATATTCAATCTTCCCGCGTCCTACTCCGACCCTTACACTATGGTACGCCCGGGACTTTGCCTGTACGGCTACAGTTCGCAGAAAAACCCCGATATTCAGAACTCGATGAGCCTCAAGGCGCGGGTTTCCGCTATCAATAAAATGAAGCAGGGACAGACTGTCAGTTACCTCCGTACCTATAAAATCAAGGAGAACGGCGAGAATATAGCCGTACTTCCCGTGGGGTATGCCGACGGTATCCCGACCATCCTTTCGAATAAGATTAAAGTAAAGATAAAAAATAAGCTCTATCCGAATGTCGGGAGAATCTGCATGGATTATATGATGGTCTCGCTCGGGCAGAATCCCGAAAAGATCGCTGTGGGAGAAGAAGCGACTATTTTCGGCGAGGGAGCGGCGAGTGTGGAATATTTCGGAAAGCTTTGCCATAGAATACCTTACGAGGTAACCTGCGCGGTATCTAAACGTGTACCCAGGATATATACCAGGAAAGAAGATGAAAGAAAAACAATTGAGTGATCTGGTTTTCGAACGGATTTCGCTCTATAACCGATGTATTAATAAAATTATTGAAAGCACCGACCGGGAATTCATCGACTCTAAAGAGATGTCGAAAATCCTCAATCTGGATTCCTCGTTAATCCGCCGCGATCTCAGTCTGATCGGTAAGATCGGGAAACGCGGGTTCGGCTATTCTCTCCCTATCCTTCAGGAAAACATCAAGGAATTCCTTGCTAAACAACGTATTTGGAACGTGGCTATTATCGGGATGGGAAATCTCGGTAACGCTATTCTCCGTTACCTGATAAACTCCAAGAATAATTACCGGGTTTCCCGCCTTTTTGATAAAGACCCCGCAAAAATCGGGAAATCGACCGCCGAACGAACTATCGAAGATTTCTCGGCCTTAACGCCCGGATACAAGATCGAACTCGGGATTATCACAGTCCCCGCGGACGACGCTTCTTATGTGGCCGATAGGCTGATCGAGTGCGGCGCGGAGGGGATACTAAACTTTGCCCCGGTACGTCTGAATCTTCCTTCGCGTATCTATTACCGGGAAATAGACGTTATCCGCGAACTGGATATTCTCGGCGCAATGATTTCATTTTACTCCAAATAAATCCGAAAAGGTATTGACAGCAGATGGGGATAGTGATACAATAAAGTGTGGGGAGAACTGCTAAATCTAGGAGGTCTATATGAACAGGAAGTTCGTGTTGTTTATCATTTTGGCGTTTCTCGCGATGCCGCTATTCTCGTTCGGCGTCACCTTTAAGATGGATACATTTCCGTATAAAAAGTATATTTTCCGTATGCTGAAAGTCCCATATGATCAATGGGAAAAGGTTACTGTGACGCAGGAAGGCGTTAGAGAAATAAAATTCACCTATAACGGAATCAATTATGATTGTCTATCTCTCAAATGCGGTGAAATTTATATGACCAGCTCAGATAATAAAAAGACCATCATCTATATCCCCATCTATCTCTTTAAGTATAAGACTATCACGGTAGCGGTTCCAAACGAACATAAATGGTAAGTTTGGTAGACAAATAAATCAGGGGTTGCGCGATGCAACCCCTGTATTTTTATTTATTATATGAAAGGATTTTTGCCCGGTTCGTTTACTTATCGAACACAGACCCTTCCTGCCAATTCAAATTCTTTATCGCTTCTTCAGCTTTTTCTTTCACAACCGTCAGAAACCCGCCCTGAGTGACTCTTAAAAGATGCACGAATGCCGACTTGTCGCCGATTTTCCCGAGCGCGATGCAGATATCGTAGGCAAGACTGTTGTCCTTAGTCTTTTCAAGCATATCGAAAAGATAGGTCAATACTTTTTTCGTTTTCGCCTTAGGGCCGAGCGACGCTAACGCCTGAACGGCGGCTTTCTTAACAGTCGGTTCCTCGTCCTCGAATGCGCGCACCACTAACGCCTCCACGGCATCCGCGCTGCCGATCTCCGCAAGAGCCAGCGCCGCGACCACCCTGACCTTCCACGGATACTCTTTCTTAGTACCGCCCTGAAGAATGATTGTCTCCGAACCGTATCCGAGGGCATCGATCAATATAGGTACAGCCTCGACAGCTTTCAGCTTACCGAGTCTCTGTATAGCCTTGATTTTTATCTCCATATCATCGAGATCCTGCGACTTAGCGACTTCCATCAGCTTCGGAATCCCTTCCGGCCCAATCGTATCGATCGGGTCGATAGCGTCTGTCGCGACATTATGCGCGCCGTATCCCGAAAGAACTCCGGTCATTATCAGCGCAGTTACCCACACCAGCCACTTTCCTTTCATTTTTACACTCCTGATTTTTTACTACCTATATTTTGAAGTATTTTTATGATTTGTCAATCTTTCGATTGATTCATCAGTATTTTATCCAATACTTCATCCACAGATTCCACATAATGAATGGTCAGGTTCGATAGAATCTGGGGTTCCATCTCCTTGACGTCTTTTTCGTTCTTTTTAGGGACGATCACTGTGAAAATTCCCCCGCGCTTCGCTGCGAGGAGCTTTTCACGAAGCCCGCCTATCGGCAGAACATCCCCCTTCAACGTCACCTCTCCGGTCATCGCGACATCGTTCCGCGCGGGAAGCCCCGATAAAGTGGATACAATCGAGCTCACCATTGAAATACCCGCGGACGGCCCGTCTTTAGGGATCGCCCCTTCCGGCACATGTATATGCAAGTCCTGCTTCTCTAGCACGTTATCTTTGATACCGAACTTATTCCCCAGATTCTTCGCGTATGAATACGCGATCTGTGCGGATTCTTTCATGACATCCCCGAGCTTCCCGGTGAGTATCAGTTCGCCGCCCTTGCCGCGAATCAGCGAACTTTCAATATAAAGTACGTCTCCCCCGGCTTCCGTCCACGCCAGCCCGGAAATCACGCCCGGGCGCGGGGCTTTTTGCATAGACGTATAATCATACTTTCGTAATCCTAAGTATTTTTCGATTTTTTGAGGCGTAATCTTAACAGATTTTACATTTTTTTTGATTTTTTCTCTCGCTACCTTACGAATGATCTTCCCGATATGCCGTTCGAGATTTCTAACCCCAGCTTCTTTGGTATAAAAACGGACGATGTTATACAGCGATTCTTCGGTAAACGAGATATCGAAACCCTCCAGCCCGTTCTCCTCTTTCTGTTTGGGAATCAGGAAATGTCTGGAAATCTCCTTCTTCTCGATTTCGGTATAGCCCGGTATCTCGATTATCTCCATACGGTCTAATAACGGGCCGGGAATGTTATACAGATTATTGGCGGTAGTAATAAAAAATGCATACGACAGGTCGAAATCGACGGATAGATAATGGTCGTTAAAATTCTTGTTCTGCTCAGGGTCGAGCACCTCCAGGAGCGCGGAGGACGGGTCGCCCCGGAAATCCATGCTCATCTTATCGATCTCATCGAGCAGAAAAACAGGATTCATCGAGCCCGCTTTTTTCATCATCTGGATAATTTTGCCCGGCATGGCCCCGATATACGTCCTGCGATGCCCGCGGATTTCCGCCTCGTCGCGCACACCGCCCAGCGAGAAGCGGACGAAGTTGCGGTTCAGCGAATGCGCCACCGACTTGGAGAGCGACGTTTTTCCGGTACCGGGAGGCCCCACGAGGCAGATAATCGGCCCCTTCGACGTAGGACTCAACTGGCGTATCGCGATAAAATCGAGGATACGTTCCTTCGCCTCTTTCAGACCCCAATGCTCTTTCTCGAGAATGTCCTCGGCAAGCGATATTTCCTTATTATCCTGGGTGAACACTCCCCACGGCATATCCACGAGCCATTCGAGATATGTATGCAGAACCGTGTATTCCGGCGACATATTGGGGATTTTTATCAGACGTTCCAGTTCCTTTTCGAACTTTTCCTTGATATCGTCGGGCATTTTTATCTTTTTCGCTTTTACCTTGAGATCCTTGATCGTCTCGTCGTCGTTCTCCCCTTCGTCAAGTTCCTTTCGGATTTCCTTGAGCTGTTCATTGAGGAAATATCGCTTCTGCATCTTCTCGAGACGGTCCTGAACGCGTTTATTGATATTGTCCTCGATTTTAAGGACTTCGACTTCCGAACTAATGAGGGAAAGTGTCTTAATCAGCCGCTCGTTCATATCGTTCTCTTCGAGAACGGCCTGCTTCTCGTTGACCTGGGACGGGATATTCGCCATCACGGCGTCTATCAGCTTTTCGGAATCGTCGATAGCGGCGATTGTGCTGATCGCCTCCTTCGGGAGCTTGGGGTTCATCGCGATATACTCGCCGAACTTTTCCTTGAGCGTCCGCAGGAGCGCTTCGAGCTCCTTTTCGTCGCGGCTGAAACTTTTCAACTCCTCCACCTCGACCTGAAAAAACTCATCGTTCGGGTAGAATTTTTTTATACGGGCGCGGCGGACTCCCTCGACCAACACGCGAACCATCCCGTTCGTGAGGTTAATAACCTCCAGGATATCCGCGACGCTGCCGACCTCGAAAATATCGCCGGGCTCGGGGGATTCGACATCCTTCTTCTTCTGCGACGCGAGGAACAGCGGGATTTTGTTCTCGAACGCGTGCGTGACCGCCTTGACGGAGTTTTCACGTCCGATAATCAGCGGCACTACCATATACGGGAAGAGCACGATACCCCTGAGAGGTATCAGGGGGAGCTTGAGCAGGTTTTGAGTTTTTTCCACTAAATCGCCCATTTTTCCACCATTACGCCGTCATCGGCTCCTTTCCTTCGGTAATCACTTCTTTCGAAATCGTGCACTTTTTTACGTTTTTCATCGACGGGACATTATACATCACATCGAGCATAATATTTTCGATTACCGCCCTGAGTCCCCTAGCGCCGGTTTTCCGTTCGATCGTCTTGTGGACAATCTCGTCGAGAGCCTCGTCGGTAAATGTCAGGTCGATCCCTTCCATCTCCATCAGTTTCTGGTACTGGCGGATAATCGAGTTCTTAGGCTCGACCAGGATACGGCGAAGTTCGCCGGGGGTCAATTCGCTGAGGGCGAGATTGATCGGCAGACGCCCCACCAGTTCGGGGATCAGTCCGTACTTAACCAAGTCGTGCGGGATAGCCTCGCGGAGGATTTCCGATGCATCGTTTGGTTTATTTTTTCCGGTAGTCATAAATCCGATTTCTTTCTTCCCTATACGGGATTTGACTATATCCTCGAGACCGACGAACGCGCCGCCCACGATGAAAAGAATATTAGTCGTATCGATATATAGCTGCCTTTGCTGGGGATGCTTCCGTCCGCCGAACGCCGGTACGCCGGACACGGTACCCTCGATAATCTTCAGGAGAGCCTGCTGGACGCCCTCGCCGGACACGTCGCGGGTAATGGACATACTTTCGCTCTTGCGGGCGATCTTATCGACCTCGTCGACATAAACAATGCCCACCTCGGCGCGCGCGATTATCTCGTCGATATGCGTCGACTCGGGGTCTAAATCTCCATCGGCGGCGTTCTGTATCAGGCGAAGCAGAACGTTTTCTACATCGTCGCCGACATAGCCCGCTTCGGTCAACGTGGTCGCGTCCGCGATAGCGAACGGTACGTCGAGGAACTTCGCCATCGTCTTCGCGATCAGGGTCTTCCCGGAGCCGGTCGGCCCCATCAGAAGGATATTGCTCTTTTCGAGTTCGACATCCCTGTTCTCGCTGGTATCGCCGCGATTGGTCATAATCCTCTTATAGTGATTATAGACGGCAACGGCGAGCGCTTTTTTCGCGTGATCCTGCCCGATGACATATTGATCGAGATAATTTTTCAGCTCTTTAGGTTTGGGGAGTTCACGAATTCCCGTCTTCACGCGTTCCTTGCGCTCATCTTTCAGGATTTCCATCGAATCCGTCAGGCACCGGTCGCAGATATAAGTATCGTCTTTGCCTTTGAACATCTTTTCGACTTCGTTACGGTTCCGCCCGCAGAAACTGCAGGTGATGGGATTCAAATCCCGGGGAGTCCTTTCCCTGAAACGATCACTCCGTTGTTTTCCTGCCATTATTTCCTCTTTTCTATGATATCATCGATTAATCCATAAGTTTTCGCTTCCTCGGCGGACATGAAATAATCCCTGTCCATATCCTTCTCAAGCGTGGCGAGTTTCTGCCCAGTATGCTTGACCATTATCTGGTTCAGGCGTTCCTTCATCCGCATAATCTCTTCGGCTTGGATACGGATATCCGCGGCCTGACCCTGCGTGCCGCCCGAGGGCTGGTGAATCATGATGCGGGAGTTCGGGAGCGCGAAACGCTTTCCCTTCTTACCCGCGGCGAGCAGTACGGCGCCCATAGACGCGGCCTGCCCGATACAAATCGTATTCACATCGGGTTTCAGGAACTGGATGGTATCGTAGATAGCCAGCCCGGATGTCACGACGCCGCCGGGTGAATTGATATATAGGGATATATCCTTCTCCGGGTCTTCGGCGTCCAGGAACAGAAGCTGGGCGATCACCAGATTTGCCACATCGTCGTCTATAGCGGAACCTAAAAATACGATTCTATCTTTCAATAACCGCGAATAAATATCATAAGCGCGTTCTCCGCGATTACTTTGTTCAACAACCATCGGTACAAGCATGTTCTCTCCTGTAATGCGTTTTATTCTATAATATACACTAAAATACCGCTAAATGACAAGTATTACCGGATATAATTCACTAAATCGGTCAATCCTTCGATACGGATGGTTATTTCGTCCCCGCGCCGCATCGGCCCTATTCCCTCCGGCGTACCGGTGGCGATCACATCCCCCGGCTCCAGCGTCATTACCCTGCTGATAAACGAGACGAGGTAAGGTACCTTAAAAATCATGTCGGACGTTCTCGAGCTCTGCACCGTTTTACCGTTCAGTACGGCGGCAATCGCTACATCGGAAGGATCGAAGTCCGTTTCGACATACGGCCCGAACGGCGCGAATGTGTCGAAACCCTTAGCGCGCGTCCATTGCCCGTCCCTGCTCTGTAAGTCCCTCGCGGTCACATCGTTAAATGCCGTGAATCCGAGGATATATTTATCCACATCCGCCTCGGGAATATCCCTCCCGCCCTTCGCGATCACGATACCCAGTTCGGCCTCGAAATCCACCCGTTCGGACATATCCGGGTAACCGATGATGCCCTTATGGGGAAGCGCGGCGGTGTGGGGCTTCAGGAACAGCACCGGATCGTCCGGTATCGCGAGCTTCATTTCTTCGGCGTGTCTCCGGTAATTTAAACCTACCGCAATTATCTTTTTCGGCATAACAGGGGTCATAACTTCAAGTTTAGCAAGCTCCCATTCCCCGGTTTCGTCGGGATGATTATAATCCGCGATCCGGGTCACTTTATCCCCGTTTATAATGCCGAAAAGCTCTAATTTATTATCCCTATCGAAAAATCTTCCGATTTTCATTGATACCCTCGTATTATTCTATCCGGGAGAGACACACCCCAAATTACATGCTTTTACAGATTTCCGCGGCGAACTCGCCGGTCTTTACCTCGACCGCACCCTCAATCTGTCTCGCAAGATCGTAGGTTACCTTCTTCGCGATAATCGCGGCCGCCATCCCTTTCTCGATCCTGTCAGCGGCCTCGCCCCATCCCATATAACGGAGCATCAGCACCGACGAAAGTATCAGCGAACCCGGGTTGACCTTATCCTGCCCGGCATATTTCGGCGCGGTTCCGTGGGTAGCCTCGAATACCGCAAGATTATCCCCGATATTCGAGCCCGGCGCCATCCCCAGCCCCCCGACCATCGCCGCGGCGGAATCGGAGAGGTAATCCCCGTTGAGGTTCGGAGTAACCAGCACGTCGTACTCCGACGGGCGAAGCAGAAGCTGCTGGAACATCGAGTCGGCGATACGGTCGTTTACAATAATTTTCCCGTCCGGGGCTTTCCCGTCGTAGATGGAATTAACTTCTTCCTCGGTGACTATCGCGTCGCGGAAATTCTCCATAGCTTCCTTACGGCACCAGTTATTGAACGCTCCTTCGGTGTATTTCATAATGTTGCCCTTATGGACAATCGTAACCGATTTCCGTTTATTGGCGATAGCGTACTCGATACCCTTCCGCATCAGGCGGCGGGACGCGAATTCGCTGATGGGCTTGATGCCAATACCGGAATCCTCGCGGATAGAGAATCCGTAATTCCCGTTGATATAACGGATGATCTCAGTCGCATCCGCGCTGCCCGCCTCCCACTCGATACCCGCGTACACGTCCTCGGTGTTCTCGCGGAAAATGACGATATCCATCAGTTCGGGATTCTTGAGCGGGCTGGGCGTACCGTTATAGTAACGCACCGGCCGCACACAGGCATAGAGATCCAGAATCTGGCGGATAGACACATTGAGACTGCGGAATCCCTTGCCTACGGGCGTTGTGAGCGGCCCTTTGATCGAAATAATATATTCCTTGAGCGCGTCGATAGTCTCGTCGGGCAAATAGTTCCCGTAGAGCTGGTTGGCCTTCTCCCCGGCATATATTTCCATCCAGATAATTTTACGCTGTCCCTTGTAGGACTTCGCCACCGCGTCATCCACGACAGTCCTCATCGCGCGGGTAATATCGCCTCCGATACCGTCGCCCTCGATAAATGGAATAATAGGCTGATCGGGTATCTGAGGCTGCCCGTTAACGATTTTAATCTTGGTTCCGTCGGCGGGAATTATTATTTTCTGGAAACTCATACGTCCTCCGGGTGAGCTTATTAAAAACAAGAATATTATTTTAACGAAAAAGTGCATAAAAATCAAAATTATAGTAGAATCGGTGTAGCTGTTTTTATAGGAGAATTTTATGATGATTATGGCGGCTAAAAAGATTTTGTTAACTATTATTCTTTTAGGGAAAACCCTTGTATTCGAGGCGGCGATTACACCGGAGCAAAAGAGCAAAGGATTGATGTACCGAAAGGATTGGGGGCAGATCGACGGGATGATTTTTGTTAACACCGAACCTATTCAGGTGTCTTTTTGGATGAAAAACACTTACCTCGATATGGTCACCCTGTATATGGATAAAGATTATAACATTCTCGAAGTCTATCACCCTACGCCGTTATCGGAGGAATTAATCGTTTCGAAATCCACCAATATTATGTATGTTCTCGAGATAAAATCCGTACTTTCTAACTTAATCGTCGGAAATCCGTCGAAATTTAAAACGGCTATGGAAAATGCTAAACCTATTGATTCAGAATAGGTCTTGAATACTACCGGGGGTTAAATTATACGGGAGGATTTGATGAAATCGTTAATACTCAGGTGCCAACTGAAGAGATGTAATGTCGACAATACCGAAGATATGTCTATCGAGAAATGCGTGATGAATAACGGGTCGCCGTGCTATTATCTGCTATCACAGCAGACCGACGTGCTTCCCGAGGATATGGTATGGGATAAATTCAACCAATTTGTTGCCCAGAAGAAGAATAAACCGCAGGCATGAACTTTTCTAGCGGCGAGCATGCAATAATTTACCCTGAAAATGGGATAAACGGATTAATCAGCGGGTCTACCACCGGCGGTAATTTTGCGCTGCATACAGCCGTCTCGGAAGCGGAATACCTCGCCGTTGAACAGGTTCGCGGCAGTTTCACGGGGAGTATGGGATTCGACCGTCTGGTAACCCTCAATCAGGTGCACGGCGAAATTATCCACGGGATTACCGCGGAGAATCTGGATAGTTATACCGCGAACCCCCTGATCGACGGAGACGGGTTGATTACCGATTGCGGGGACGTCCTTCTAGGGATACTCACCGCGGACTGCGTCCCGGTATTCTTCGCATCCCCCGGCGGCGTGATCGGGATAGCCCATGCCGGATGGAAGGGATTATTCGCGGGGATACATCTGCGGATGCTCGATTTATTCCGTGACACGTACTCCGTCGAGCCCGGCGAATTAAGGGTATGGTTCGGCCCGAATATCCGCGCCTGCTGCTACGAGGTGGGAAAAGAACTGGTAGATAAATTTATCGATAGCGGTAAAAATCCTGTATACTATACACGGAACGGGAGGTTTTATTTCGACCTCGAGGGGACTATTACCGCGGAACTGGTGTCTAATGGAGTATCCGCGGTAAATATTGCCAGTCCCGGGCTCTGTACTTATGAAAGTTCGACGCCGCGTTTTTATTCTTACAGGAGGGGAGATGTAATCCCCAGAACACTCTCGTTTATAGGGATTTCCGGGAAATAAAATAAAACTTGACAGTTCGTTATTTTGATGTATATTTATAATAAGCACGAAAAGGAGGAAAATGTATGAGTGTGAAGAAGTGGTTTATGACGGCAGTCTTAGTTCTCATCGGCTTCGGTATGCTGGCGGCGAAATTCGACAGCGGCTACAAGAGCTATGAAATTAAAGAAAAGAAAGAAAACACGATGTATGTTATCTTCAGAATTAATATCCCCTACACTGTTCAATATCTCGAAAATCTGCTTGATGGGTTTAAGAAGAAACTTGAGACAGCTGAAAAAGGTAAAAAGAAACTCCAGCAAAAAATCGATAACTATACCGTTATTCTTGCCCAATTAAAGAATAATAAGGTTAAGAAAGTCTGCGTATTCGGCGATTTTAACGGTTGGAAAACATTTGCCAGCGACAAACCGAATCTTCTAAAGCCCGGCAGCGGAAATCCTGACACATGGTATACTTCGCTTGCCGTACCGTTCCTTGTATCAGGTCCGGGCGAGAAACTCCGCTATAAGTTCGTTATCGATATCGGCAAGAAATTCACAGCCGCGGACGGTACCGAACAGGAATTCCTCTTTCTCGAAGACCCTAAGAATCCCCAGAAATCCGATGACGGTTTCGGCGGGTATAACAGCGAATTTATCTCTAAGTAATTTAACAGGAGAGCTGCCTCCGGGCGGCTCTCCCTAACTTTTATATTGGGGTGTACCATAAGAAGGGCATATATGAAGAAGGTTGATTTCACTGACCGCAACGGAACATATATTATTCAACCGCATGGAGAAATGACATTTTTCTCCTATGATAAAAAACAATCTACTTATGTATTTTTCAGTATAAAATTCGGGAAGTCCTCGAACACCCATCCATTCTTGAGAGTATCATAGATAATCCCGAGCAGTTTTCGAGCTGTCGCGAT
>JABLXV010000062.1 GCA_013177895.1 Brevinematales bacterium
TCGATATCCTTCACAAAGTACGGCTCGGTTATCCCCAGAGCCATCTCGAATAGTTTATTTTGCATGGATTATTATATTTTATCCATTCATATTTCTCATCTTTACCCACTCGTTTTTAGAAAGAACCATATCTTATTCATTATAGTGCATTTCACACTGAAAATCAAATAAATCTGAAATATAATACAATAAATATACTAGGAATATAATTATGAAACTTGAATACCCTTATCCTTTAAAAACGATTTAATCCGCGTAATCTCGGAGGGGGAGGCAAGTTTGAATAGGAGCTTGTTCCCTGAGAGACGGGGTTTCTTGACCGCGGTAAAACGGGACAGCATTTTCAGCGACGCCCTTCCGGCTTCCTGTGAAAAATTCTTTATCGTCAGGGAGATATCCTCGCATCCCCCGCAGTCCCCGTGGGAATCCGTGTCGCAGCTTTCGCCCGAGCAGTTTCCGTCGCAGCCGGAACAATGTGCCATATTACCCTCCAAAATAAGTACTAATATAATAAAAATATGTTAAAAAGGAAAGCCTGAAACCGTCGTGCAGCGAATAATGATGTTGAAAAATTGTCAAAAAGCTAAAAATATGGTATTCTAACTGGATTCTAAAGGGGAGGAAAAAATGCCCAGCGTATTGATAGTTGACGATTCAATGGTCATGCGGAAAAGCCTCAATTCTATGCTGACTCAGGCGGGGTATACCGTGATCGCGGAGGCGTCCGACGGGGACGAGGCGATTAAGCTATTCGGAGCGCATCATCCCGATATCGTGACTCTCGATCTGAATATGCCGAAGATGAACGGGCTTGATGTGCTCAGGCAAGTAATGAAAACCAACCCTGACGCTAAGTTCGTGGTTATCAGCGCAGTCGAGGATAAAGAGACGGTAATGGAAGCGCTCAAATTGGGCGCGAAGTACTATATTCTCAAGCCGGTTACCTATGATAAGGTTTTAGAGACAATGAAACGGGTGGCGCAGTAAACCGCTCCGGGAGTGTAAATTGGAATTTAAATACCATTTGGAAAAAATATCACATAATCCTATAGAATGGGATTTCTTTCATTCGGAGCTGGATAAGCTGTCGATACAGGCGTTGTATAATCACGCCTCCGCGGTATTGATGGGCGGCGATGTTGAATCGATCGAGCTTGCGAGGAAACTTTTCAAGGTCTACCGGGACAGGGTCACCGATCTATTCAGCCTCTGTATCCCGGAGCAGATCGAGAAGATGGGACGTACTCCCATCATAGAGGCGAACGACGTCCCGTTACGCGACGTTACGGCGTTCATACACCTGAAGGGGAAGCCCTCTATATTTCTATTCCAGAGCATGGATAAGACTACAGCGCGCACGTGGATGACGAACCTGACGGGCGGAGTAGAGCTTCAGGGCGGGGACGGCGGCGTCGGAGACGGGATGGCTGAAAGCCTGAATATCGCCACCGGACGGTCATTGCCGGGATTTTCCGTACCGTACGGTCCGCACGATATTTCCATACCGTTCACCGTATACTCGGACGGTCTGACGCTGAAAAGCCCGAATTCGCCGATGATTGTTGAGAATTTGGAGAGCGATAATACGAAGATTACGCTGGGTATCATGGTATTGAAACCTTACGAAGGGAAATAAACTAGTCCGATAGCGGCATTTCCTCGATCCACGCCACGCTTTCAAAATAATTGTTAGTCCAGTCCTGCATAGTCGCATTCATACTTTCGAGAATATCCGAAACCTTCTTGAGATTCACCTCATACTTCTCGGTTTCCTCTATCAACGATAGGAGTTTTCCTAACGTACCCTCGTGATTCATCAATGCTTTATTTATTTCCTCATTCAGGTTAAGTTCCTTGATAATTTCTCCCAACGATGTCTGAAAGAGCGCATCCATCAGCGAAAGCAATCCGACAAGGAATCCCTCGTCGAGAATTTGACGGTTTTTCTCGCCCAGCGTATTCTTCAGGAAAAGTTCCATCGCCTTCGCGCGCTGTCCGGCGGTCTTGAATAACGGGTTCTTATTCCGGTCGCCGCCGCTTCCCGCGTAGCTTAAAAGTATTAACCAATGCATCAGGTTATTCAGACCCAGCAGGGCGATCGCCTGACGGACGGACGTGATTTTCGAACGGGTGCCGAACGCGGCGGAATTGATGAATTTCAGGAGATTGATGGTCATTTCAGGATATTTCTTGAATACCGATTCGACTATATGGATATCCGCGTTACTCTTCAGGAGTTTGATGAGTTCGATTATAGCGAGCTGGTCGGCGCTGATTTTTTTACCGCTGAGGATGACCGGTTTCGCGAAATAGTAGCCCTGGAACAACTCGAAGCCCAACTGTTTACAGTAATCGAACTGCTCCATATCCTCGACTTTTTCCGCGAGGAGTTTGATTTTATAGGGCGCGAAAATATCCATTTTCTTTTTAATAATGAAAGGGTCGTTTTGCAGAAGATCGACCTTCACGACACTGATGTAGTCGAATAGAGGCCGGAAATATTCGATAAACTGATCCTTAAAAATAAAATCGTCCAGCGCGAACATGAAACCTTTATCCCTCATTTCTGATATCTGACTGATAAATTCAGGGCTGATGAGGGTGCTTTCGAGTATTTCGAAGATAAATTTTTCACCCTTCAGGGAATTGAGAAATCCTTTTTCTACCACAGCTTCATTGATATTGATAAACCCATAGGACGAACCGAGTAATTTTCGCGCGCCGAAGGTGGTAAGGGTGGATACTAATACCTGGGAGGTGGCGGCTAAATCGTCGATGATTTCCGCGAAATTCTTAAGGTTGCTTTCCCGGAATAACAACTCGTATCCGTAGATCGAACCGTTCCGATCCATAATCGGCTGTCTTGCGATGAAAACATTTTCTTCGGCCATCGTTCATCCCCTATAATATCATAGAGATAGAGTTGGATATCGGTATTGGTAAGGTTTCAGAAAGACTGGGATGAGCTGAATTAAGCTTTCTCGGTATCCTTAGGCTCAAATCCCGCGCTCAGTCCGATTATCACCAGAACCAATCCCCCGATTGTAACCAGTATGGAAATAAACGCGTATAGCCCGTCGTAATTCGTGGTAATCGGGCGTATCATAATGAAACCTAAAAAGGTTACGACTATTCCGGCGATTACTAAAATCCAATTTGTTTTGGTCATTAATCTGCGTTTCATAATTTCTCCTTTACAGCCCTTATATTGTGATGAATAAACAGGATTAAATCAAGTTTTACGGCAATCCGTTCAGCATAATGTTCTTTACATACCGCGACGCTTCCTTTTTACGCGGGTATTCGCGTTCGCGCGAATGAAACTCCGCCGAATGTATCCGGTCTCCCCTGCGCCGGCGCTTCAGCTCGTTCCGGTCTTCGAAATGCAGGAGCTCGTGAAATATCACGTATTCCAGCACATAGTCGGGTATTTCCCGCTCGCGGAATAACGGGTGGATGCGGATTTCGTTCTTGTGATAGTGGTAACTGCCGAGCGTAAGTCTCCGGTAACGGCGTTTGATGCGCCCCCGGCTCCATACGATAGCCGGGAGTTCGTCGAGTCCGAAGTATTGCTCGTTGATATCCGAGATTTTATTCTTTAACAGTTCTTCCATCTATCCAGTCCGCTCCTTTCCATCGAAAATGTTTCAAATCGGGGTCGTTATCGAAATTCCGTAAAATCATATCCATATTGTCGCATCCGTATCGTTCGAGGATCGCGTCCGCTATCACGACTGCGGCGGCATTTTCGATCACTACGCCCGCCGCAGCGACCGCAGTGACGTCCGAGCGTTCGGTGACCGCCTTAGCCGGCTCCGACGAGGAAATATCCACCGTATCGAGCGGTTTCATCAGGGTGGGGATCGGCTTCATCGCCGCCCGGAACACAATCGGGCTGCCGTTCGACATCCCCCCTTCGGTACCGCCGCTCCGGTTCGTCTTTCTATAATATTCCCCGGTATTATTGTCAATATAAATCTGGTCGTGAGCCCGGCTTCCGGGAAGCGCGGCGAGCTCAAATCCCGCCCCGAATTCTATCCCCTTGATCGCCTGAATACTCATGACGGCGGCGGCGATCCTCGCGTCGAGCTTCGTCCCGGCGGTCTGGTAGCTTCCCAGCATCGGCGGCACGGGAGCGATAACCGCTTCGATCACTCCGCCCATCGTATCGCCGGCGGTTTTATACTGATCGATCAGCGCCTTGATGTTCGCTTCGGTATCCTTGTCCGCCGCGCTCCGCAGTTCGGATAACTCCGCGCGTTCGCGTATTTCGTTCAGGGTCATCCCCGATGTATCGACCTTAATCCCGCCCCATTCGACGACATGTGAAAATATCCCGATCCCGAACCGGGCAAGGAATAATTTCGCGAGCGCCCCGGCGGCGACGCGGGCAGCGGTCTCACGCGCGCTCGAACGTTCCAGTACGTGACGGATATCGTCGGTAAGCCCGTACTTATACGCGCCCACCAAATCGGCATGGCCGGGGCGGGGCTTATGTATCTTCTCGACAGTCTTGGACTTCCAATTCTCGTAATCCTTGTTCCATACCGCGAGGGTGATGGGCGAGCCGATGGTTTTCCCGTCGCGGACGCCGGTAAGGATATCCGCGCGGTCGGTCTCGATCTTCATCCGTCCGCCGCGCCCGTACCCGGACTGACGGCGCGCCAGTTCGGAGTTGATAAACTCCTCGTCGACCGCAAGCCCCGCGGGGATACCCGCGACCATCGCGATAATGCCCTTGCCGTGCGATTCTCCGGCGGTCTGGTAGGTAATTAGCGCCATCCTATTCTCCTTCGAAGTGGCGGAAGCCTGGTTTGAAATCGGCGGGGGTAAGCTCCTTCTCGAAGTACCCGATGCGCTCGCCCGATTCGAGAATCCGTCCGACCGGTTTTACAGTCACCCCTACGTGCTCGTACACCTTCGACGGTTCAATCGTGTCGGCGGACGTAAAGAGCAGTTCATAGTCCTCCCCGCCTGTCGCGGCGAGTTCGTAGAAGAAGTAGGGGTCTTTCTCGAATTCTTTCCCGATCTCCTCAACGGATACGGGGAGTTCGTTCAATTCGAGGAAATATCCGGTATGGCTTTCATCGGCGATATGCTGAAGGTCGCCGATCACCCCGTCGCTTATATCTATACATGAGTTGATCGCGTAATGGCGGGTTAGAAATTCCACGAGTTTAATACGCGGGGACGGGCAGAGGTGGCGCGAAAGGAAATAATTCGGGGTTTTTACTTTAACGGAGGTTTTATCTTTCAGCAGCATGAGCCCGAGGGCGCTGTCGCCGACTTTATTGGAAATATAAATGATGTCGCCGGGTTTCGCGCCGGAGCGAAGGATCGGCGTGCTCAGCGGATGCCCCACTAGGGTGGCGGTGACGAAAAGGCGATCGGAACGGACGATGTCGCCGCCCGCGAGAGAGAAACGGTAGAGAATCGCGGAGTCGTGGATACCTGTCATCAGCCGGTGGAACTGGGCGTCGGTAAAATCCGGCGGGAGTCCGAGGGTGAGCAGGGATGTTTCGGGAGTACCGCCCATCGCGGCGATATCGCTGAGGTTGACCGCCATAATTTTATACCCGATGTCCGCGAGGTCGACCTTATCCAGCATGAAATGCACGCCGTCGACCATCGTGTCGGTAGTGATGAGATTGTTGCCGTGGGGGAGGAACGCCGCATCGTCCCCGATCCCTATGCCGGAAACCGGCAGGTCGGAGAACATCTCGCGGATGTCCCTGATCATCTCGAATTCGTTCTTTTTCATTTTGTATTTTTTCCCATCAGCGTGGCGTTCAGTTCGTTGATGGAATCGAGCCTACCGATGATGATCAGGATATCGTCCTCCTTGAGGGGATCCTGCGGGTCGGGGACTTCGTCGAATTCGAAATCGATGATATTTTTATAGTTATCGTCGAGACGCTCGATCTGGTGCTTGATCGCGACGACGTTGACCTTGTAGTTCTTGCGGAATTCCAGTTCAGCGAGGGTTTTATTGGCTATCGTGCTGGTAACTTTAATTTCGACAATCGCGTGGTCTTTCCACATCTGCTCCATATTCAGCATGAATCCGTGCTGGCCGAACAGACGGCGCGCGAGCTTGTTCGCGGTCTCGATTTCCGGTTCGATGATGTCGGTGACACCCATCAGTTGGAGGATTTTGAAGTGTTCCTTCGTATTCGCGCGGGCGACGATGCGGGGGATTTTAAACTGCTTGAGCAGGAGCGTGGTCAGGATGGAGCCGACCATGTCGATACCGATACAGACTACCGCGCAGTCCACCTGGTGGATACCCGCCTCGCGGAGGGCGTTCTCGTCGGACGAGTCGAGGACATACGCGTGCACCGTGTATTCCTTTAGTTTTTCGACCAGCTCCGGGTCTTTATCGACCACGATGACCTCGGCGCCCTGGTTAATCAGACGGGTGGCGACATTGGTTCCGAACAGTCCCAGCCCGATGATGGCGAATTGAGTCTTTCGTTCCATTACTTCCAACGGCATACGGGAAATCCTCCCTAAAACTATTCCCGTAAATTATAAAGGATATCCGTCAAAACACAAGTAATTTACCGGATTGTATTTAGATATTGACAAAATGAAATAGCTTACTATGATATTATATAGGAAAAGGCATGAAGAAACCACGAATGAACGCGAATATACACGAATGCGGAACTTGTCCCGCGTTCCATACTGAACTTGCGTTATCAAATACGGGGCGCTCATTCGATAGCTTCATTTGAGTTTATTGGTGTGTATTCGTGGATAAACGTCTTTGGATTTGAAATTAACATAGGAGGAAATATGAAACCGGAAGAAATCATACAGCTCCTCGGACTGGAGCCGCACCCGAAAGAAGGCGGGTACTTCCGCGAGATATACCGTTCCAAAGGGGTAATCGACAACCCGGCGGGAGGATACAAAGGATCGCGCGTATTTTCGACCGCGATATACTATATGCTGACGCATGGGACTTTTTCCACGATGCACCGGCTGAAGAGCGACGAGATCTTTCACCTCTATATGGGCGGGCCTGTGGAGATGATCAACCTTTACCCTGGCGGTAAGGGGGAGATTATCCATATCGGGCATCGACTGACGAATGGGGAACGCCCGATGGTGGTTGTCCCGAAGGGGGTATGGCAGGGCGCGCGTCTCGCGGAGGGAGCGGAGTTCGCGCTCTTAGGGACTACCGTCGCACCGGGCTTCGAGTATAAAGATTACGAGGACGGTATCATGGAGTTTCTCTGCAGCGATTACCCGGACTTCTCGGATAAAATCTCCGAGCTCTGCCAGAGGTCTGGATAGACTAGAATAATATAAAAAAAGGGTAATACTGGAAAGTACGTAATATATATCAAGAAGTGCATGACTTTATATGATGCAAAAACAAAACAATAAGCTTTATCATATCAATGGGGGTAAATACCGCGAATTCTTTGAGCAAAAATTTATATTTTATAATTCTCTCAATTAGGAGGAAAGAAATGAAAAAGTTAATTATACTTTTAGCAATTTTTACTTTTTCAGCATCTGAAATTATTTTTGCTGAGTTAGATGGACAGAAAAATATACGTATAACGATAATACTCCCATTCCACAATCTTTCTTCTCCGAAGAATCTTCAAAAAACTGAAAAGTATTCAGTACTAATCTGGAAATCGCTTTTTAATTTTCTAAAACTAGTTCCCTCATTAGATATACCTGCGTTTGATGAAATTGAAACCCAAAAATGGAATTCCGGAAGCATAGTTAAAATAGCGACAAAATATAAAGCTGCATTTGTAATCTACGGCGAGACTTTTATATCAAACGATCAGTTGATAATACAATTATCACTTTGGGATAGTGTTAAGGGCAAGAAGTTATTAAAAAAAGAATACATGACAGATACGACCTATGATTTAATCGATACCCTTGATCTTATTGTTAACGATACAGTTAGCGCGATTTTGAATACCCCAATAGAGATTGCTACATTGTATTTTAAGGAAATAAAAGCACAGGATAAAATCCTTGATATTTTTATTAATGGGAAAAAAATTGCGTCTGTAAATACTAACCAGTATAGCGAGAAAATTAAAGTTCTTGCGGGTTATTTATATAAAATGGAAATCAAATTGCAAAACGGAAAAATACTCTCGGCTACCGATGCAGTCCCTGAACCAGGGGAAACCGTTGTCATTTCTTACGAGGCAACTCCCGCAACTGGAATAATAATTCCCACAACAGAGAATGAATTAATTTATAAAGACAAATCGGGATTTCAATTTAATTACCCCAAAGACTGGAAGAAGGGGAGTAATCCCCAAATCGCTACTCCGTATATAGCATATTCTTCTCAGGACGACTTTGCTGCATTTTCTGTATCTTTAATTCCGATGAAATATATAAAAATGAGCACCGTTGAACATGTAAATGAAACTCTTAGACTACTGGGTGTAAAAAATTTATTAAATGCAGATGAAATTTATCCTCCTATTTCAATGCTTGAAGCAGTGGGGGCGGAAGAAGGTTCATTAGCGATCTACGATTATAAAGTTCAAGAAATTGACCTATTAATCAGTATATTTATGTTTTCAAAAGGTGATAATCACTATATGTGTATAAAATCCGTAGCAAAAAAATATTTAAATATCTATGATAATGTATTAGACCAAATGCTGAATAGTTTTAAAATTACCGGGAAGTGATAAGATATTGGTAACTAAAATGTAGAGTTTTTCTATTCTTGCCCACGCCCCGTCCCGTTATAAAATACTCTTTACGAATCACCTGTGGATGCGAAGACGCAAAACAGAATGCGATAAAAAATTTCTTCTGAAACTCTTGACAATAGGGTATATATGTGATAATATATACTAGTAACATTGTAGTAATGGTAGGAATATATGAAAATTTCAACACGTTCGCGTTACGGACTACGGCTGATGTTCGAGCTCGCGCTGCGTTACGAGGAGCCGCTGGTACAGTTGAAGACGGTCGCCGAGGCGCAGGAGATTTCGGAAAAGTATCTCAGCCAGATAATCATCCCGCTCCGTTCGGCGGGGCTGGTCGACTCGGAGCGCGGGGCGCAGGGCGGATACCGCTTATCACGCCCGCCGGCCGAAATCACAGTGCGGCATATTGTCGAGGCGCTGGAAGGTTCGCTTTATCCCGTCGATTGCGCGGGTACGAAGAAGTGCAGGCGTTCCAAGGCTTGTCCTACTATCGATGTCTGGAAAAAGCTCGGCGATATGATTATCGATACTCTCGACGGTATAACCCTTGAGGATATGATAAGGGATTACCGCGTGAAGATTAACCTTTCGCTCGGATTTAGTATATAGAATGTTCAGGAGGTAAATATGGCTGGAATAGCGAACAGTATCACCGAATTGGTCGGGAATACGCCGTTGTTGCGCCTCGGTAAAATGGCGCAGGGAGCCGGCGCGGAAGTGCTGGTTAAGATGGAAAATTTCAATCCGTGTTCGAGCGTTAAGGATAGAATCGGGTTATCCATGATAGAGGACGCCGAGAAAAAAGGCCTGATTAAGCCGGATACGGTACTGGTCGAACCGACCAGCGGGAATACGGGGATCGGACTCGCGTTTATCGCGGCGTCGAAGGGGATCAAACTGATACTGACGATGCCCGAGACGATGAGTGTCGAACGGAGGAAACTCCTCCAGATATTCGGCGCGGAACTGGTGCTGACGCCCGGCGAGAAGGGCATGAAGGGAGCGATCGAGAAGGCGGAGGAGATTCAAAAATCCCGCCCGAACGCGCTGGTACTTCAGCAGTTCCAGAACCCGGCAAACCCCGAAGCGCACCGCAGGACGACCGCCGAGGAAATATGGCGCGATACCGGGGGGAAGGTCGATATCTTTATTGCGGGCGTCGGCACCGGGGGAACATTGACCGGATGCGGAGAAGCGCTCAAGGCGAAGAATCCCAATCTTGCCGTAATCGCGGTCGAACCGTTAGACTCCGCCGTACTTTCGGGCAATAAACCAGGGGCGCATAAAATTCAGGGTATCGGCGCGGGATTTATTCCGGCGGTGCTGAATACGGGTATTATCGACGAGATTATCCCGGTGCGTCACGAGGACGCGGGTGCGATGGCTAAAATGGCCGCGAGATCGGAGGGTATGCTTGTCGGGATATCGGCCGGGGCGAATATCTGGGCGGCTCTCGAAGTCGCGAAACGCCCCGAGAACAAGGGTAAGACTATTGTGACGGTTGCGCCGGATACAGGGGAGCGCTATTTAAGCACATGGCTCTTCGACGATTTGACGGCGAATAAATAGTTCAATACGGAGGTAACGATATGGCTGAAAAGGGTTTTGATACGTTGGCCCTGCACGCGGGGCAGACGGTGGACAGCGATACATTATCGCGCGCGGTGCCGATTTACCGGACTTCGTCCTACTTATTCAAGAGCGCCGAGCACGCGCAGAATCTATTCGCATTGAAGGAAATGGGCAATATCTATACGAGACTGGGAAATCCCACGCAGGACGTGCTGGAGAAACGGGTAGCCGCGCTGGAAGGCGGAGCCGCGGCGCTCGCGCTCGCATCGGGAACATCCGCCATCCATTACACGGTAATCAACCTGTGCGAACAAGGGGATGAAATTGTCTCCGCGAATAATCTTTACGGCGGGACGTACACCATGTTCGACTCGATACTCCCGCAGTTCGGGATTAAGGCGAATCTGGTCGACCCGAAGGATTTGTCCAACTTCGAGAAGGCGATTACCCCGAAAACCCGCATGCTCTACGCGGAGACTATCGGTAATCCCGGCTTGGACGTCATCGACCTCGATGGATTGTCCCGCATCGCGAAGAAGTATCACCTGCCGCTGGTCGTGGATTCGACGTTTACGACGCCGTATCTGTTACGGCCGATCGAGCACGGCGCTGATATTGTGATCCACTCGCTGACCAAATGGATGGGCGGGCACGGCACGGCTATCGGCGGTATCGTCGTCGATTCCGGTAAGTTCGACTGGACCGACCCGAAGTTTACGCTGTTTAACAGGCCGGACGGGGGTTATCACGATCTGCGTTTCGCGCACGACCTCGGCGACCTCAGCCCGCTTGCGTTTATTTTAAGGATGAGGCTCGTACCGCTCCGAAACCTCGGGGCGTGTATCTCGCCGGATAACGCATGGATATTCCTGCAGGGTCTCGAGACCCTTTCGCTGCGGATGGAGCGTCATTCCCAGAACGCCCTCGCGGTAGCGGAGTTCCTCGAGAAACACCCGAAGGTCGAATGGGTGAAATACCCCGGCTTGCAGTGCCATCCCACCTGCGACGCGGCGAAGAAGTACTTCAAGAATGGTTTCGGCGGAATGGTCGTATTCGGGGTGAAAGGCGGAAAGCCCGCCGGCGGGAAGTTTATCGAGAGCCTCAAGCTCGTTTCGCACCTCGCGAACGTCGGCGACGCGAAATCGCTCGCGATCCACCCGGCAAGTACGACGCACTCCCAGTTGACCGAGAAACAGCTTGCCGAGGGCGGATTGTCCGAATCGCTCATCCGTTTATCGATCGGGATCGAGACTGTAGGGGATATAATCGCCGACATCGATCAGGCGCTCGCGAAAGTTTAGCAACACTCCTGATTTATATTTGGCAGGGTCTCCCGACGGAGGCCCTGTTATAATTTTGACAAACTCCGGTTTTGGGGGTATGATAAACTATGGGGTGTGTGATGAAAACAGTCCTGAGAATTTCCCTTCTTTTCTGCCTATTTTCCGCCGCATGGGCGGGAACCGCATACGAAGATTTCCTGAAGGCGTGGAACGCGAAAGACTATCCTAAATCGTTACAATATATCGAAAAAGCCTACTCCGAGAAACCCGGCGAGAATTACATTATTTACTGGTACGGTATCGCGTTATTCCAGAATGCCAGGTATGCCGATGCGGGGAAGATTTTCCTGAAGGTACCGTCCGACTATCTGCCGCTGACGGTCACCTATTATCTCGCACAGTGCGCGCTGAAAACCGGGAAGCCCGCCGAGGCGTTGAAATACCTCAAAAAGGGGATCGCTCTCCCGGACGATAAAGCCAATCTCAAGCAGTATTTTTTTTCCGGCCTGATGGATAACCTGATCCAGTCGAAGGACACCGAGGCGATTGAGGAAACGATGCCGTCGTATCTTTCATATGTGAAGGACAACCCCTCGCTGAATTATACCTATCCGCTGTACCTGATCGTGAAGTATTACCAGAATCTCGCGATTGACGCCGGGACGAACGGGAATCCCGCCGAAGGGGATAAACTGATCGCGAAGTCCGCCGGGTATGCCGCGATGGGGCTGGGGACATACGGCGCATACTATGACCCGTTCGCCTACGCGCAGGCGTACTGTGTCGCGAGAAATTTCACTAAGGCCGCGTCGCTCTACAGGGAGTTTCCGCCCGCCCAGATGACGATGAAGGATATCTGGTACTACGCGGAGAGTCTGAAACAGCTCGGGAAATCCGCCGAAGCGGTGCGGATAATTAACAAGGGGCTGAAACAGTATAAGGATAGCCAGACAACGGACTACTGGAAGAAGCATATCTATTTCAGTTTCGTGAGGCTCTGCTCGGAATTAAAGGACACGGTCTCCTACGAGACGGCCGAAAAGGATATTCTCGGCTATTTTAAAAACAACCCCGATAAGGATTTTGACTGGCTAAAATTCACTGCCGCGAATATGTACGTGAGCGTCGGATTCGACACTTTCGGCACTCCGCTTTCGAAAGCCTGCTTTGCTAAGGTAAAGAAATATTACGATATGGGGCTGGGGACTTATCAGAACCTGATACGTATGTCCGACGTCAATATCCTGAGCGACGCGCAGAAGTACTGGGACCAGAACTACGCGCAGAAAAAGAACAGCGCCTATAGGCTTTCGATGCTCTTCTGGTTCTGGGGCGCGTCGGAAGGGCAATGGATGTCGCTTGCGTGGACGAACATGACGGTAAAGAAGACTCTCGATAAATCGGTGACGAACGACCTCAATCAATCGTTTGCGGTATTCAGGATGGTCTATTTTTATTTCTCCGACGGGCAGATTCTGCCGGAAATGGATATAAAATTCATCGACGCGACCGCAACGATGTTCACGCAGACGACCTATCTTTCTCCCATCAACGGGAAGGACGGCAAGCCTGTCGAGGATTTCCCGATCAATTATATCGTCGAGGAGCAGATACCCGGCTTCCCGGGACAGATGATCTACGAGTACCGGAATAAGTACGACGTGTTCTGCAGCGTGTTCCCGTTCGAGGTCACGAGCGGGATAGCGTCCTACGGCGGCCAGAATATCGTGCCGTATATCAAGCAGACGAAGACGCGCGGGGGCATGCGGATATCCGATATCTCTCTCGCTCAGCCGTGGACGATCATCCACGAGTTCTTTCATAATGTCGAAGCGACTTACCGCGCGGCGCTGAAGGGCGCATACGCGTTCACCCCGCATATGTACAGGGATACGTTCAAGCCCTACTGGCCGTCATGGTATCATGGGGAAGGGGAGCTCACGTATTATAAGATGGTGTTCGATAAGTACGTCCTGCCCGCGGGGTGCGATAAAATGCATTATAAGCTCAATGCGGATACGACTTCACCCGCGCAGGTGGGGCAGTACTGGAAGTACTTTAAGACCGTACCGTTTGAGGATATCAAGGCGGCGTACCGTTACAAGAATGCGGGGATGGATTTATATTACAAGGGCGATAAGAAGCCGGCGTTCGCGGAGTTTATCAAATCATACGGGAAGTTTCCCTATAGCGGCGATGTAAACAATATGCTGGGGCTTCTGTACTTCCAGAACGACGATTTCTCGAACGCGTATCCTTATTACTTGCAGGCTATGGAATACGACGAAACTAACGAATACCGCTTAACCATGTCGGGGCTTTTAGCCGATAAGTTAGGTGACCCCGAGGCGGCCTGCGCGGATTACCTGGCCGCATACGATAAATACGGCGGGAGTCCGAATTGCCTATTCCAAGCCGGGCGGATCTACTATACGGCGAAGGATTTCACGAATTCCGAGAAATGCTTGATGGAATTGGTGACGGTTCATCCTGAATCGGAATTAGCGAAACATGCCGTACATCTGCTGGCGAATATCTATATTTATTATAATATCGATTACCCTAAAGCAAAGGTGTTTTTGGATAAATACTATCCCTCGTTAAAAGATAAAGAAGTGCTAAAAAATGTTGCAGTCAATTACGCGATCGCGCTCGGGGAAACCGGGAATAAAAAAGCCGCGCTGAAATATCTGGAGAAGGCCAAACAGTACGGGGCGGCGCAGAAAACATTGGATTACTATATCACTAAGTACTCCAAATAAAACAGGATGTACAAAAATCTCCCGGGGTATTATTTCTCCTGTTATTTTAACGGAATACTTTCAGGTCCATCAGATAGTCGTTGAGGGTATGATGAAACGTATTTATACTGCTTCAATATGTTTATTTCTCTTTATCTCCAATGTTTTCGCAGGTAATTACGAGGAGTTTGTCAAGGCGTGGGGAGAGAAAAACTATCCGAAGGCGCTTCAGTTCATTGAAAAGGCCTACTCGGAGAAGCCGGGAGATATGAAAAACGTCTTTTGGTATGCAATGGCGCTTTACCAGAACCGGAAATATCAAGAAACGGCGGTGATACTGAAGAAGCTGCCGCAGGATTACGATCCCCTCAAGGTAAACTGGTATATCGGCGACTGTCTTCTGAAAACCGGCCAATTGAAGGAATCGGCCTCCTATTTTCTCAACGCGCTTTCCGCGCCGGATAACGATAAAAAATTCAAGCAAATTGTCTACAATAGCCTGATTGACAGCTATATAAAAGTCTCGAACACCCAGGGATTAAACGTTCTATTCGGGGACTATATCGCCTATTTAAAAGCAAATCCTGAATTAAATGCCGCATCTATGAATTATAAGGCTGCGTCCTACTTTCAGGGTATTGCAATATACTATGGGACAAACGGCAATCTTCAGAATGCAGCCGAATGGAACGAAAAATCGGCGCAGATTGCGAACTGCGGAATGGGGGAATACTCAAAGTACTTTGATCCCTACGGGTATGCATACGGTTTTGTAAAAGCGAAACAGTTCCAGACCGCCTATGAGCTTTTTCAGATGACGTCTGTTACCAGCCCGGGGTTAAAGTATCTGTGGAACTACAACGAAACACTGTTGAATCTTGGGTATACTAACCGGGCGATAGAACTACTGAAGACGGGATTGAAAACGTACCAGAAATCCTACAACGACCCTCAATGGCTTACCCCTCTCTACGGTAGTTTCATGGTCTCCTGCGCGTATACAAAGGATGTTCAGGATTATGAGGAAATGGAGAATACTATTTTTTCATTCAGCGCGTCTAAACCAAACCCTTTTTTCTACTGGGGAAAATTCGCTATAACGCGGATGTACCTGAATCTGGGATTCCAATATACGGGTACCACGGACGCGGTTAAATGCTTAAAAAAATCGATTTCATACGCCGAATCGGGTCTGGATAAATATCAGGAATTTTACCGCTTGTCGGACGTAAAGGTTCTATTAGATGCGGAAAAGTTCTGGCAGCAGAATAGCGGGGATAAATTGCCGGGTGCTTATAAAATGAAATTCCTGATCTGGGTATGGGGAGAATCATCAGGTAAATGGATTGATGGAGACGGAAATACTAAAACGGTGAATAAAAAATTCAATCCCGGCAAGACGAACGGTATTTGCATGAATTTTAATGTGTTTCGGACGGTATATTTTTACTTCACCGGGGGCGAAATCCTGCCTGAAATGGAATTAGTGCTTCTGACGAATCGCGCCGTCGGATTTTCGCAAATTACCAATAATACGAAACTAACAGGCGTCGACGGAAAACCGATTACTGAGATGCACGCGTGGAGACCTGTCGACGGTACGAATTCACAGTACCCGTGGAAACTATTAGCGACAAATATCAATAACTACGATGTGTTTGTCACAGTTTTTCCGTTTGATACTCTGATCGGGTTTGCGGTCTACGGCAGGTTGCAAATAGTTCCGCTGATTAAAAACGGGGCTTTCAGAGGCGGGTTTGTCATGTCCGATGAGGCGTTTTCCCAGCCGTGGACAATGATACACGAGTTTTTCCATAATATTGAATCCATCTACCGGGGGCCTGTGAAAGCGAAAGTCGATCTGACGGTACATCTTTATAAAGACAGTTATAAGAAGTATTGGCCGGCTTGGTACAAAGGGCAGGGTGAGCTATTTTATTATAATTATATATTCAAGAATTTCCTGAAGGATAAGGGATATCAATTACTTCACCTGAAGGAGACCCTGGATACTACGCCGCTGGAGAAATATGAACAGTACTGGAGTTATTTTAAAAAGTCGAACTTTCCTATAATGTGGGAGGCGTTTTCAATAATGACCAAAGGAAAAAGTCTATATGTATCAGGAGACACTCAGAAAGCAAGTCAATTTTTAGAAAAATCCTTCCAGCTCTTTCCGTACTTCTGCGATAATATTGATATGTTAGGGAAAATCTACTATAAGGATAAGGCATACGATAAGGCGCTGAAATATTTACTTCTTGAGCTGGAACTCGGCGAGACCAACCAGAGTATTCTCACAATGACCGCCTTTTGTTACGAGCAGACCGGGAAACTTGATAAGGCGCTCGATTCACAGTTTCTGGCATATCAGAACTTCGGTAAACAAACCGTGAACCTTTATTTTGCCGCGAAGCTACTCTACACAATGAATAAATACTCCGAGTCGGCAGGGTATCTTGAAAAATTGGTTTCGGAACACCTTTATGCCGACTATTGGCAGAACGCGGTGAACCTGCTCGCGAATATCTATACTTATAAAGTGATCGATTATAAAAAGGTAATGCAACTGTTTGACAGCTATTATAAGGAAATAAAAATGGATTACCTGATTAAGGATTCGTCTATCTGCTACGCGATCGCGCTCGGGGAAACCGGGAATAAAAAGGCCGCGCTGAAATATCTGGAGAAGGCCAAACAGTACGGGGCGGCGCAGAAAACATTGGATTACTATATCTCTAAGTACTCCAAGTAGCCCGTAAAAAACAAAAAGGATGGGATGATTTAATGAGAAATAAAGGGATAGGATGAGGGTGGAACTTATAAAAATGAGCATTAGTATGAAAAAATTCGTAGTATTCTTCCTGATGACGGGGATATTTTTTATTATTCCCGGCATATCGTATTCGCAGGCCAAGCCGTTAAAGAAGATTCTGTTCCTAAACTCCTATCATCCCGGGAAAACCTTTTCGGATAATATTTTCGACGCGGTGAAGAAAGAACTGACCGATTCAGGGATTCAATTCGACCTATATGTCGAGTATATGGATACGAAACGCTACAATTCGGCCTATCTGTTTCCCATACTCAAGGAAATCTACCGATTAAAGTACCATAAGACCCAATTCGACCTGATTCTCGCGTCGGATAATAACGCGCTGGACTTCGTTGTAAAGTTCCGGGATGAACTGTTCCACGGGGTGCCTGTCGTTTTCTCTGGGATAAACAATTATAATGAAACGATGCTGAATAAGCAGAAAAATATTACCGGCGTGGTCGAGGCGGTCGATATGAAGGGAACCCTCGACCTGATACTGAATCTCCAGCCGATGGTGAAAAATATTTATGTTATTGCTGACGCCACCGAGACCGGACAATTACTGCTGGACGAACTCAGGGATTATTATGAACTATACGGGAATGCGTTCCATTTTATCGAACTGAACAACCTTCCATTGAACGAACTGATCGGGAAGCTTCGGGCAATCCCCAAGCATTCCGCGCTGTTTTACCTCCCGTACTTCCGCGACCCCGATGGAGTGGCGTTATCGATGGAGGACGGGCTCCGGCTGGTGACCACCAACTGTAAGTGCCCGATTTTTACCTGCTGGGAGGAGGAAGTGGCGCTTGGGGTGCTCGGCGGGGTGGTGACCAGCGGAAAGGGGCAGGGCAAGGCGATGGCGGAACTAGCGCTAAAAATCCTGAACGGTGCCGGCGCCGACAGTATTCCCGTGCAGACGGAAAGCCCTAATCTGACGATAGTGGATTACCAGACTATGGCGAAATTTGCCATACCGTTGATACTATTGCCCAGAGGCAGTATCGTATTGAACGAACCCGGATCCTTCTTCTATAAAAACCGCGATATACTCATTATCGCGGCGGCATTTTTAATCATTCAGCTTGTCATCATCATACTACTGGTTATTAATATTATCCGCAGGCGTATTGCGGAAAAACTTGTGCTCGAGAACGAGGAGAAATACCGTTTCCTGATAGAAAACTCCTCCGACCTGATTGTAAGGTTTCACCCGGACGGATATTTCCAGTTTGTCAGCGCCTCCTTCTGCGAACTTGTGGGGTATACCGAGGATGAGCTTCTGCATACCCAGTATATGCCGTTTGTACATCCCGACGACCGCAATATTACGCGGAAAATGCTGGACAGCCTGAACCGCGCGCCTTTCTCGAGCTATATCGAGCATAGGCTGCTTACCCCGCAGGGGTGGAAGTGGATTGCATGGTCGAATAAGGCGGTGCGCGACGCCGGAAACGCGATTATCGCAGTGGTATCGGCGGGACGGGATATTACCGAACGGATGGAAGCCGAACGTAAGCTCCGTGAGAATGAGGAGCGGTTCAGGCTGATGATAGACGAATCTCCAATCCCGATTGTCGTTACCAACTCGCAGAACGCGATACTGATCCTCAATAACTGTTTTATCGATACGTTCGGATATGCCCGCGAGGAAATGAAAACGATGGAGAACTGGTGGACGGCCGCGTATCCCGACGAGAACTACCGGAAGGATATTATCGGGATGTGGCAATCGCAACGGGACGAGGGGGAGGTGCGGCTCCAGGAAAGTAAAGTGATCTGTAAGGACGGCTCGCTCCGGGAAGTGGAATACCTGATCACCTCAGTGGGGCAGTGGTACCTGTTTTACCTGTACGATGTTACTGAAAAGAAGAAACTGGAGATGGAGATCAATAAAATCCAGCGGATTGAATCGATCGGTATTCTTGCGGGCGGTATCGCTCACGATTTCAATAATCTTCTGACCGCGATACTCGGGAATGTCAGTATCTGCAGGAGCACGGTTCGCGGGGATGACGAAATATACGGGTATCTGGGCGAGGCCGAGACAGCATGCCTCAAGGCGCGCGAATTGACCCGTCAACTGCTCACATTCTCGAAGGGCGGAGACCCGGTGAAAAAAACGGGGTCTGTCGTCGAACTAATCAGGGAGAGTATTACCTTCCTGCTGCGGGGGTCGAAGGTGCGTTTCGAATTCGATTTCCCGAAGGACCTATGGCTCGCGAATTTCGACGAGGGGCAGATGAGCCAGGTATTCAGCAACCTGATTATTAACGCCCGAGAGGCGATGCCGGAAGGGGGATTGCTGACAGTCGGTATGGAGAATCTCAACTACGCGGGAACTCCGCCGATGCCGTTAAAGCCCGGCAATTACCTCAAGATCGTATTCCGGGATACCGGTAAAGGGATACCGAAGGCCGACCTGAAACGGATATTCGACCCTTATTATACCACAAAACCGCTGGGGCATGGGCTGGGGCTCGCGTCGGTCTTTTCCATTCTCAGTAAGCACGAGGGTTATATTTTCGCGGAATCCGAACCCGGACAGTACACCATGTTTTCATTATTCCTTCCCGCGATCGAGGATAACGGGATGATCGATATTATCAAGAAGACCGGGCTGATACTCGGGAAGGGAAGAATTCTCCTGCTGGATGACGATCAGCAGGTGCAGAAAACTGTCGAGAGTATGCTGAGGATATTGGGGTATGAGGTGCAGTGCGCGTCCGACGGGGACGAAGCGATAGAGATGTATAAAAAAGCGGGAGAAGCGGGAAAACCGTATATCGCGGTTCTGCTCGATTTAACCATACCCGGCGGGAAAGGCGGCCTCGATACGTTCCAGATACTCAAGGAAATCGACCCTAAGGTCAGGGCGATCGTGGTCAGCGGATATTCCAACGACCCGATTATGGCGAATTACGAGAAGCACGGCTTTAGCGGAGTTCTGGAGAAGCCGTATAAGATCGAGGCGATCAGCGAAATGCTCTATTCGGTCATCAATACATAGCAAAAATAAAAAAAATGAGGTTCTTTCGCAAATTAAGTGGGTAAGTAAGCTGAATTGATTCTTGAAAAGTCCATTTTACCCGTCAGCAAATACGCGATAATTTTAAAGTTCTTCTGTGACGAATAACCCCTTGCACGCGCTTTCG